>CAZEQN010000018.1:0-19456 GCA_964514335.1 uncultured Anaerolineaceae bacterium | reverse complement strand
TCCACCTCGCCCTGCATGTCGCCCTCGGCCGCCCGTGGCTCGGCCGCCCCGTCCTCCAAACCCCCGTTCTCTACTGCGAAGCCGATGTCGGCCGCGCCGGCATCAACACCCGCCTCAATCTCCTCCTCCACGGGCTCAACCTCAAACGCCGCCCCCCTGTTTTCATTGCCTCCAACGTCAATTGGAATTTCCCGGACGAAAACGAGCGCGACCTGCTCACCTATGCCATCTATGCCTGCCATGCCGGCTTGGTCATCATAGACCCTCTCGCCCTCCTCGGCCCCATCGGTTGGGAAAACGACCAGCACACCTTAAGCCGCACCTTCGACCTTCTCCGTCAGGTCGTTTGGGAAACCGGCGTTCCCCTCCTAATCCTCCACAACCTCAACAAGCGCGGCGCCTACCGCGGCGTCTCCGCCCTCAAAGGTCTGGTAGACACCATGCTTCTGTTGTCCAGCAACCCCCACACCCCCGTCATTCACGCCCACACCCCCAAAACTCGCAGTGTCACGGGTCAGCGTTTCGCCGCCCGCATGCATGTCCACCCGTCCGGCTCCGCCCCAGACCTCGTCCAGTTCCATCTCCTCACAGATTCAGACCCCGCCGCCGACTCCTCCCGCCGCGCCCAATCCGTCCCCACCCAGATCATCAACCATCTAATCCTCCACGGCCCTGCCTCGCGCCGCGCCCTCTTCGCCGCCCATCCCCACATTAAAGAAAACACAATCTACCGCACTCTCAACCGCCTCACCATCGAGGGCATCCTCATCCACTCCGGCACGGATTTCCACCTCGCCTGACCCCTCGCTGCCCCGATTTGGACATGCACATGCTTCTCTGGACAAAAAATGTGGTAATTGGACAAAGAATCGCCAAATTTGGACAATCCACCCGCCACTTTGGACAAAACTCCCAATACCCGGGGGTAGGGATTGTCCATTCCAAAAATTATCCAGCCTCCCAAAACAAAAACCTCCCGGCGGTTTCAACCCTCCGGGAGGTCAGTTCACAACATCCAATCCCACAACTATATCTGCGTCGGCTCCTCGTACAGCCCAAACACGCCGCGCATCACGTCGGTGATTTCCTGCAAGGTGGCGTAGGCGCGCACGGCGTCGAGGATGTAGGGCATGGTGTTTTCGGTGCCCTGGCAGGCGAGGCGCAGTTTATCCAGCGCCTGCCCCACCGCCCCACTGTCGCGGGTCTGGCGCACATCCGCCAGGCGGCTGACCTGGCGCTGGTAGCCCTGCGGGTCCATCTCCAGAATCGGGATTTTGACCTGCTCGTTCTGGTTGGCATAGGCATTCACGCCCACGATGTTGCGGATGCCTTTATCAATTTCAATCTGGTAGCGGTAGGCGGCGTCCGAGATTTCGGACTGGAAGAAGCCCTTATCAATCGCGGGCAGTACGCCGCCGAGTTCTTCAATCTGGCGGAAGTAGGCGTAGGCCTGGGCCTCGATGCGGTTGGTGGCGGCCTCAACGAAGAACGAGCCGCCCAGCGGGTCCACAGTATTGATGACGCCGGTTTCCTCGGCGATGATTTGCTGGGTGCGCAGGGCGATGGTGACCGCATCTTCGGAAGGCAGGGCGAGGGCTTCGTCCTGGCTGTTGGTGTGCAGGCTCTGCGTGCCGCCAAGCACCGCGGCGAGGGCCTGAATGGCAACCCGCACCACATTGTTCTCCGGCTGCTGGGCAGTGAGCGAGACGCCCGCCGTCTGGGTGTGGAAGCGCATCAGCCACGAGCGCGGGTCTTTAGCGCCGAAGGTTTCTTTCATCTCACGCGCCCAGATGCGGCGGGCGGCGCGGTACTTGGCGATTTCTTCAAAGAAATCGTTATGGGCATTGAAGAAGAACGAGAGCCGCGGGGCGAAGGAGTCGACATCCAGCCCGCGGGCGATGGCCCAGCGCACGTATTCCAGCCCATCGGCGAGGGTGAAGGCCAGCTCCTGGGCGGCGGTGGAACCGGCCTCGCGGATGTGATAACCGGAGATGCTGATGGTGTTCCATTGCGGCAGGGTCTGGGTGCCGTACTCGATGGTGTCGGTGACCAGGCGCATGGAAGGTTCAGGCGGGAAGATGAATTCCTTCTGGGCGATGAACTCCTTGAGAATGTCATTCTGAGTCGTGCCGCGCAGTTGGTCCGGCCGGACGCCCTGCTTCTCGGCGGCGGCGATGTACATCGCCCAAATCATGGGGGCCGGGGAGTTAATCGTCATGCTGGTGCTGACTTTATCAAGCGGGATATCCTGCAAGAGGATTTCCATGTCTTTGAGCGAAGAGACGGCCACGCCGCACTTGCCGAACTCGCCGAGGCTTTCGGGGGCGTCGGTGTCATAGCCCATCAGGGTCGGCAGGTCGTAGGCGATGGAGAGGCCGGTCTGGCCCTGGTCGAGCAGGTATTTGAAGCGCTGGTTGGTTTCCTCGGCGGTGCCGAAGCCGGCGAACATGCGCATCGTCCACAGTTTGCTGCGATGCAGGGTGGGGTGCACGCCGCGGGTGTAGGGGTACTCGCCGGGCTGGCCGAGGTCGCGCGCATAGTCCAGGTCGGCGACATCCAGCGGGGTGTAGAGGCGGTTGATGGGCTCCGAGGAGGTGGTGATGAATTCGGGCTTGCTTTCGGGCAGGCGGCCCAGCGATTTGTGGAGGGTGGTTTCTTCCCACTGGTCGCTGGTTTCCTTGAGGTCTTTCAGTTTTTCGCGGTCGTACATGCGGGCGCTCCTTTTTGGGGGTCGCGGGATTATAACATCCGCGCCGCGGCGTTGTCGCGCCCTGCCCTTTGGATTAGAATACCGTGCGTTTTGCACTTGGGCCCGCGTGGAGTTTTGTTGCGCGAAACTCCGAGTCAAAATGCGAAGCAAAAGCAATGCCCTCATCGTCTAGAGGCCCAGGACGGAGCCCTCTCAAGGCTCAAACCGGGGTTCGAATCCCCGTGGGGGCACCTCCCAGAAGAAACCGGAAATCCGGTTTCTTTTATAATTCGGGCTTATGCGCCAGAATAAAAGGAACCGCCCATGCTGACCATCTCGCTTGAAACCGCCCGGCGCTATATCCTCGGCAAGCAGGGCCTGTGGCCCGGCCGCCGCTGGCAGGGCATTAAAGGCACGGAAAAGGCCATGCGGGCGGCGGAACACCTCCAGCTTGACCCGCTGCAAATCATCGCTCGCAGCCAGGATATCCAGCTCCACAGCCGGGTACTGGATTACACCCCCGGCCTGTGGGAAGAACTGGCTTACAAAAAACGTAAATTCTTTGACTGGGGCGGCTGGCTGGCGGTGCGGCCGATGGACGAACTGCCCTACTGGCGGGTGGTGATGCAGCGCGAGCGCGACGGCGACCCGGATGTAGGGCCGCGCATTCGGCAGCTGGGGCAGGAGCACGCCGCCGCAATTAAGGAAATGCGCGAGATTCTGGCCGAACGCGGCACCGTCACCAATCGCGATTTTTCGATGGCAAGCCGCAAGCGCACCCAAAGCTACCGCGGCCGCAAGGACAGCGCCCTGGCCCTGTACTACCTGTGGCGCACCGGCGAAGTGATGACCCACAGCCGCCAGAACTTTGAGCGCGTGTATGCCCTGACGGAAAATGTGGCGCCGGCCGAGTTTATCCAGGAAGCCGATCCAGAGGAAACCGAGCGTTTTCTGGTCAAAAAAGAGGTTGCCTTCGCTGGCCTTTCACAATTGGGCCGCAGCAGCGATGCCTATCAACGCGGGGCGTTATTCAGCAGAGCCAAAGAGGTGAACCAGACCCTGCTGGCAGAAGGTGAATTAATTGAAGTTGAGGTGGAAGGCTGGAAAGCGCGGCAATGCGCCCTCGCCAGCGATGCCAAAATCCTGGCTGACCTGAACGCCGGGCGGGTGCCCAAAGCCTGGGCGCCGCTGGAAAACAGCACAACCGATGAGGTTGTTTTCCTGTCGCCGCTGGACCCGGTGAGCGCGCGCGGGCGCGCCAAGGTGCTGTTTGGTTTTGACTACATCTGGGAAGTGTATAAGCCCGTGCACCAGCGCAAATATGGCTACTACACCCTGCCAATTTTGTGGGGCGACCGGCTGGTGGCGCGCTTTGACAGCAAACTCGACCGGACGACGAACACATTCGTCATCCTTGGGCTGTGGCTGGAAGAGCCGGCGCTGGCCAAAGACGAAGCCTTTGCGGAAGCGCTGGCGGCCGGGTTTCGGCGGTTTGTCACCTTCCTGGGGGCAGAGAGAATAGATACAAAAGCCATCGCAGTGCGATTGCTGCGCCAGCGGATTGGATAAAACGCCCGAGTCAGAACCGCTGCCACTGTCATTTTTTGATTCTTGGGGGCATAACGGATCGGCTGTATCTTCGTTTTTAACCTGCCATTTTATAAATCGGACTAGATAGGTCATAATTATTACTGCTATAATCCAGTATGACTTCTTGTTTTTCTACCTTTCAGAAATAAAACTAATGACTCTCGAGAACCTTTATGCGAGTCCTTCCGGAAGGCTAAAGGTTCTGACGCGCATGGCATTGCTGAAGGATGTGCGCCCCGCCGGATGGCAGCCATGACTGACCCCCTCCGGTCGACCCGCGCCCAGCGCCGCTTTCAAGCCCTGATTGAACACAGCGCAGATGCCATCACCCTGCTGAACGCCGCGGGAGAAGTGGTGTATGACAGCCCGGCCGCCCCCGGGCTGTTAGGCTATTCACCTGAAACGTGGCTGGGGAAGAACATCTTTGGCTTGTTTCACCCGGAGGATGCCGAGCGAGTGATGGGGGAGTTTCAGCGGCTGATTGCAGATGCGAGCCAGACGGTGCACAGCCAGTTCCGGCTGAAACACGCCGATGGGCGCTGGTTGTGGATTGATGCCCACGGGGCCAACCTGCTGGCCGACCCGGACGTGGAAGCGATTGTGGTGAATTACCGCGACATCAGCGCCCAGATGCAGGCGATTGAAAATCTGCAAAGTCGTGAAGACTATCTGGAAGGTTTGATGAATACACTGGGGGATGCCGTGCTGACCGTGAATTTCCCCAGCCGGTTAATCCATTTTGTGAATCAGGCAACCAGTGACATCTTCGGCTATGCGGCGGAAGAATTGCTGGGGCAGACGACCGAGAAACTCTACCCGGACAGCGAGAAATTTAAAGCGTTTGGCGAGAACCTGCGGCGCGGGCTGGAAGCCGGCTAGAAGTCCATCCGGCAGGAAATCCAGATGCGGCGCAAAAATGGCGAAGTATTCTGGGCCAGTTCGCATGTAACTTTTTTTACGCAGGACGGTATCCCGACCAATGCCATCAGCGTGGTGCGCGACATCAGCGAGAAAAAAGAGGCGGAGGAGAAACTGCGCACCAGCGAAAACCGGCTGCGGGCGATTTTTGAGCACGAACCGGAATGCGTAAAAGTGGTCTCAAAGGATGGGCTCTTGCAGGAGATGAACCCGGCCGGCCTGCGCATGCTGGGAATTGAGCGGATAGAAGAGATTCTCGGGCGGCCGGCGCTGGATCTGATTTATCCGGATGACCGCAACACCTACATGAAACTGCATAAGGAGGCCAGCCAGGGCCAGACCGGACAGATGCAATTCCGCATCTTCGGGCCGCAAGACCGAGTCTTATGGGTTGATTCGATTGCCACGCCGCTGCCGGGCGCCAATGGGAAAATTGAGGCGGTACTAAGCGTTACCCGCGACATCACCGAACAGAAGGAGGCCGAAGCGGCGCGTGAGCACGCGGCAGCGATGCTGCGCGAACGAATTAAGGAACTGACCACCCTGCACCGCGCCAGCCAACTGTTTCAGCAGCAGGCGGATTCGCCGCTGGCGGTATTGCAGGAACTGGCCAACCTGCTGCCACCGGGCTGGAAATACCCGGAGATCGCAGCGGCGCGCATTCTGTATGATGGGCTGGAATTCACCACGCCCAATTACGCGCCAACCGCCTGGCGGCTGGCCGCGCCGGTGCTGACCAGCGATAACAAGGTGGGCGAAATTGAAGTGGTGTATCTGGAAGAGCGCCCGCAGGAGGCAGAAGGGCCGTTTTTGCCGGAGGAGCGCGATCTGCTGAATACCCTGGCTGAAATGCTGCGCGGCTACCTGGACCGCCACCAGGCTGAAACGCAAATCCACCGCCATTTCAATCACCTGACCGCCATTCACACCATTGATTCAAGCATTACCTCCACCCTCGACCTGGGCGAAAATTTTCAGGTGATTTTGGAACAGGCCATCATCCAACTGAATGTGGATGCAGCCGACATTCTGTTGCTGGACGAAAACAGGGAGAGTCTGACAATCATCGCCGGGCAGGGGTTTCAGAAGACGCCGCCTGAACAAATCGATTTGGAGGGTGCCTACGCGGGGGATGTCATCCAAACCCGAAAAATTATCGCGTATCACAATCAGCCCGGGGACAGGTCGCCGCAGCGGGCAGCGTATTGGAAAGCCGAGGGATTTCAATGCTATTACGGCAGCCCGCTGGTGACCAAGGGGCAAGTGAAAGGTGTGCTGGAGGTTTTCAGCAAGCGGATGATTACGCCAGATGACGAGTGGCTGACTTTCTTCCAAACTCTGGCCGACCAGGCGGCGGTGGCGGTAGAAAATGCCGAATTGTTTGCAGGGTTGGAACGTTCCAATTTGGCGCTGGCCCAGTCTTACGACATCACACTGGAAGGCTGGACGCGGGCGCTGGACCTGCGCGACAAGGAAACCGAGGGCCACACCCGGCGGGTGACGGAAATGACGGTACAACTGGCGGCGGCGCTGGGCCTGCCCGAAAACGAACTGGTACACCTGCGACGCGGGGCGCTGCTGCATGATATTGGAAAATTGGGCATCCCGGACCGGATTTTGCTCAAGCCGGAACCGCTGACCGAAGACGAATGGGTGATTATGCGCCAGCACCCAATCTATGCCTATGAATGGCTGTTGCCCATTGAGGTGCTGCACCCGGCCCTGGACATCCCCTACGCGCACCATGAGCGCTGGGATGGCAGCGGTTACCCGCGCGGGCTGAAGGGCGAAGACATTCCGCTGGCGGCGCGTATCTTTGCGGTGGTGGATGTATGGGATGCCCTGCGCTCTGACCGGCCCTACCGGCCAGCCTGGACGCAGGCGGAAGTACTGGCGCACATAAAAGAGATGTCCGGCATCCATTTTGACCCGCAGGTGGTAACGGCATTTCTCAAAACCTTTGCCGTCACAACTCGCCGCGGGAAACGGCTACAATAACTACAAACCATTCCCCGGCAAAAAGCCGGCTATTCAGAGGTTTTCCATGAGTAATGCAGACCGTCAGGCTTTCATCGCACTCCCGATTGTATTAGCGATCGGCGCCGGGTTGGCGCTGGCTGGCAGCCAGGGCGGGGCGCGCCTGGCTGGCGTACCGGTGTATGCGCTGTGTGTGGGGCTGGCCTTTGCAATCCAGGCTGTGGCATTCATTCCAGCGTATCGTAACCAGACGGAGAAGTATTACGACCTGACCGGCAGCCTGACGTACTTAAGCGTCACCGGGCTGGCCCTGTGGCTGGCCCCGGCCCCGGATGCCCGCGCCTACCTGCTGGCCGCGCTGGTGGGAGTATGGGCGCTGCGGTTGGGCACATTTTTGTTCAGCCGTATTCAGGCCGCCGGTGAAGACCGCCGGTTCCGCGAAATTAAGCCTTCATTCTGGCGTTTTCTGCTGACCTGGCTGTTGCAGGGGCTGTGGGTGTCCTTCTCGTTGGCGGCGGCGCTGGCGGCCATTACCTCCGCCACCCGGCTGCCGTTGGAGGGTTTTGCCTGGGCGGGGCTGGGGCTATGGCTGCTGGGGTTTGGCATTGAAGTGGCGGCCGACCAGCAAAAACGGGCCTTTAATGCCAACCCGGCCAACAAGGGGCAATTCATTCGCAGCGGGCTGTGGGCCTGGTCGCGCCACCCGAATTACTTTGGCGAAATCGTACTGTGGCTGGGGGTGGCGGTCATCGCCTGGCCGGTTTTGCAGGGTTGGCAGTACCTCACACTGGTCTCACCGCTTTTTGTGTATGTACTGCTGACGCGCATCAGCGGCATTCCCTTACTGGAAAAGCGGGCCGATGAAAAATGGGGCGGCCAGCCAGACTATGAAGCTTACAAAGCCGGTACACCCAGCCTGATGCTACGGCCACCGGCGCGGCAAAAGTAAGCTGGCCGCCCCAGCAACCAACCGCAAATCCGCTAGAATACAAGTCCGATGACCAGCGACCCTGCCCTGCCCCGCCCGCGCCCGGGTGATGTAGATGCTCTAAACCAGCGCGCCCATAATCTGCGCCATGAAGACACGCGCCTGGCGCTGGGGCTGGCGGACGATGCGCGGGCGATGGCGCTGCGATTGGATTACCAGCACGGCATCGCCCAGAGCATTTACAACATCAGCCTGTGTCGCTTTATTCTGGGAGACCAGGAAGATGTATTGGAGCCAGCCAACCAGGCCTTGAGCCTGTTTCTGGGGCTGGGGGATGAACGCGGGGCCGGCAACGCCTACAACCTGATTGGGACGATTCACAGCCGCCGTAGCCGCTATGCGGATGCGCTGGCAGCCTTTGACCGCAGCCTGGAAGTGCGCCGCCGGGCCGGCGACCAGGCGGGTGAAGCGGGAACGCTGAACAACATTGCCCTGGTGTACTGGGATGCAGCCCAGTTTCCGGAGGCGCTGGAAGCCCTGCTGGCCAGCCTGGAAATCTCGGAAGCGATTGGCGACCAATTGACGAGCGCCTACGCCCTGAACAACATCGGCCGCCTGCTGGCCGAGCTGGGCGATACCAGCCACGCGATTGAGTATTTTGAGCGCAGTCTGGCGCTGGTAAGTGAGAGCAACGACCGCGCCCTGGAAAGCAGCGTGCGGATGGGGCTGGGGCGGGCGCTGACCAAGCGCGGCGAGCCAGAACTGGCGCTGGTTCAACTACAGCACAGCCTGGAATTAAGCCAGCAAACCGGTAACCTGCATGACCAGGGGCTCTCCTGGCTGGCGCTGGGGATTGCGCGACAGTCTGGCCAGACGGCGCTGGCAGAATCCGCATTGATGAATGCGCTGGAGATCCTGCGGCAAACCCGTAACCCGGCCGGAGAGGCCGAGACATTGCGAGCGCTGGGCAACACCCAGCTTCTCAAAGGCGACCCAAAGGAAGCGATTGTGTGGCTGGAACAGGCGCTGGAGATTGCCACCGAACACGGGCTGGACCAGCAGGTAGGGAAAATTCACCGGCTGCTCTCGGAAGCGCAGGAGCAACAAGGGAACGCCACGCGGGCGCTGGAACACTTTCGGGCCTTTCACCAGTCGCAGCAGCGGGCAATGGGTATGGAAACCCAGCAGCGCATTCGGCGGCTGCTCACCCGGACGGAAGTGCAACAGGCGCGGCGCGAGGCAGATGCCGCCCGCCGCCAGACCGGCCAACTGGTTGAAGCCCTGACGGAAGCGCAGGCCAACGAGGAGGCACAACACAGCCTGCTGGAGCAATTGACCTCGCAGGCCGAGATGCTCAAACAACTGGCGCGCGAAGACGGCCTGACGGGGATAGCGAACCGCCGCTGGCTGGACCTGCAATTGGCACAGGAATTTGAGCGCGCCCGCCGCTTCCGGCACCCGCTGACGGCGATTTTGCTGGACCTGGATGACTTCAAAAGCATCAACGATACCTGCTCGCATCTGGTGGGCGATGAGGTGCTGCGGCAGGTAGCGCGGTTGCTGCGCGACAACGCCCGCTCGCTGGATGTGGTTGGCCGCTATGGCGGCGATGAATTTTTGATTTTGCTGGTGGAAACGGATTTGGCGGACGGCCTGACGGTGTGCGAGAACCTGCGGGAAGCCCTGTTGCAGCGCGACTGGGCCGGACTGCACCCGGCTATGCCACCGGTAACCATGAGTATTGGGGTAGCAGAACTGAATGAAGAAGATGCCGACCCACAGGCCCTGCTGGCCCGGGCGGATGCGCTGTTATACCAGGCCAAGAAAGACGGCAAGAACCAGATTGCGGACGAGCCGAAAACTTACAACTAGAATCAAGTGAGGGCGCAGCTACGCCCTCACTTGTCTACCGGGACAGGGAGGAACCTTTACCCGGTCTTGTGCATAAACTCCTTCTTGCTTGACCAGAACACATTCGGGTCATGCGGCTCGGTGCCGCTGCCATAGCCGGCATCATCCAGATTGACCAGCAGGCTGTTAATGGTGTCGCTGGTGGCGCCAATCAGGCCGCGGGTGACATCGTGCAGCCAGCCGGTGGGCTTGTTGAACGGGCAGACGGAAATACAATTGGTGCAGTCTACGCCATTGGACTGCCAGAAAGCGTGGCATTCCTCCAGATTGCTGTACCACTTCAGGACACCGTCATTATTGTTAATCTGCTCCCCCTTCCAGGTCATTGGCCCATCGGTGATGGAGCCGCTGGGGCAGGCGTGGGCGCATTTTTTGCAGGCGACGCAGAATTCCTGCGCCCCAAAGCGGATGGGAGTGTCGGTGGCGAGTTGCAGATTGGTGAAGACCTTGGCAATGCGGACGCGCGGGCCGAACTTGGGCGTAATCAGCAGGCCCATGCGGCTCATCTCGCCCAAGCCAGCATCAATCGCCAGCGGCACGCTCAAGGCGGTGTCATTGCCCATCGGGATGGCGCCATAACCGAGGTCGCGGATAAACTCGGCCAGACGGCCGGAGACTTCCGCCATGCGGCTGTAGGCGTGGCCGGTAGCAGCTGAGTCTATACCGAGGTAGCCATAGTCAATGGCATCGGCATCCATCTCCAGCGCGATGACGATAGCGTACTTATAATCGCGCGGGATGACGATATCGCCACCCTCGGGCGATTTGACTGGTTTCTCTGCATCTGTGAAGAGCAGTTTGCGGTTTTCGCCCGGGACTGCACCGACCCGGTCATAGAGCCAGCGCTCGTTGACTTCAGTTATACCAACCAGCGAAGCACCATAGAACTTGGCAACCAGCTTGACCACCTGCGCCAATTTGGCATCATCAAAGCCTTCGGCAGCGTAGTCCCAGGGCGGCATCTGCTTGAGGCCGGTGCGGGCGCCAAAACCGCCCAGCGGCTCCCACGAGAACAGATTCTGGGTGGCGTAGGAGGTCCAGGAAGCGGTATAGAAGGCGTAGTCCAGACGGGTGAGGCCGGGGACGCGCTCCTGGATGTTTTCAGCCGGACGGGACATGAACGGGCCGATGCGGGCGCGATAGCCCTCATCCCAGTTGGCGCGTGAGAACATCTGGTAGGCTTCGTCAAAGCGCTTGTAGATGGTGTCATCCACCTGATAGGGCGGGTCATCCTTGGCGAGGCGGCGAACAAGGAAGCCACCGTACTGATCTGGCGAGGAGACGATTTCGTCGCGACCGATTTTGCCAACCACACTTACAGCCGGCAGAGAAATGCCCGCCAGGCCGGCCAGTTTGAGGAAATCGCGGCGATGAATAGGTTTCTGGGTTTTCATGGATTTATCCTTTCGACAGGTCTGGTCAGTTCTTGCGGGCGGGCGTGAAAACGAAACGTCCGAGGAGAACAAACCAGATCACGGCCGGCAGCCCGAGCAACAGGCCGATGAGACCGGCGGCCTGGGCGGCGTTTTCCTGAATAAGGGTGATAATGGTGACGACCGTAAAAGTGGCAAACAAGAGCGCCAGGCCGGTCAACAACCAACCCCACCAGGCCAACGCCAGCTTCTGGCGGCGAATGTACTCCACCAGGAACACACCCGCCAGAGTGACAGCGACCCCCAGAAGAAAGTTAATCATGTGCTACTCCTTTCACTCGTGACAGGCATGCGGTTGTTTGTGAGAGATTTCACTATAATTCTGGAATGATTTTTCCGATTAAACGAATGACAGGTGACCCATCGCGGGGATGACACCTATCCTGACTCAAAAGTCCAGACCAGGTCGCTATTTTTACCGGGCGGCCTGAAATTCTCTATAATCAAAGCATCACGGCTTTGTGGAGAATCTGATGACGCTATTGACTGGCAAAAAATATTACAGCGGCCGCCATTACGAGACCGGCTCAATTCATAACGCCCTGGCGACCCAGGGGGTCCGCGCGCCTCATACGGGTGAGCCGTATAGCGAGCCGTTGCTGCTGGGCATCAGCGGCGGGATTGCGGTAGGGTATTTTCAATTTCACTATGAAGGCCACCTGCCGCATACGATTTTGCTGACCCGTAACACCTTCGACCCAATGAATACGATTTTACAAAGACTAGGAATAGTGCAAGATATTTTGCAAACATCGAATCCGGAAAAAGGATTGCGCAACCTGCTGGACACACTGGAAAATGGCCGCCCGGCGATAGTGTGGGCAGATTTCACCCAACTGCCCTACAACGCTCTGCCCGCAAATGCCGGCTACTGGGGCATGCTGCCGCTGGTGGTGTACGGGCACGATGGCGAGCAGGCGACCCTGGCGGATGGCTCCAGCCAGCCGCTGGTGGTGAGCGCGGCGGAGCTGGCGGCGGGGCGCGCCCGGGTGAAGAAAGACAAGTTTCGGGTGCTTTCGCTCAACCCACCGCGCCCGGAAAAACTGCCGGCGGCGGTCACGGCCGGCATCTGGGACTGCATCCGCCTGTTTACCGAGAAACCGCCGCGCGGCACCGGGAAGAATTTCGGGTTAAGCGGGCTGGAGAATCTGGCCAAAATGCTGACCAACACCCGCAACCCCCAGAGCTGGGCGCGCGCCCTGCCGCCCGGCCCGGCGCTGTTTGCGGCCCTGGCCGGGCACGAATCGGTGCCGGGGCTGTATGGCTGGATTCAGGGCTGGGGCGACGGCGGGGCCGAGCGCGCCCGCTATGCGGACTTTCTGGACGAGGCGGCGGTCATCCTCGAACGCCCCGCCTTGCGAGAAATCGCGACCCTCTTCCGGCACAGCCACAAGGCCTGGGCGAAGCTGGCAGACCTGACCCTGCCTCACTCTATTCCGGCGCTGGCTGAAGCGCGGCAACTGCTTGACCGGCGGGCGCGGCTGTTCTGGGAACGCGGCACGGCGGCGCTGGAGGAGATCCGGGCGGTGGCACAGCAGCAGGCCAACCTGCACGCCCGCATGACAAAAGAGTTCCCGCTGGATGAAGCCGGGGCGGCCGACTTGCGCCAGACGTTGAGCGAGCAGGTATTGGTGATTTTGGAACACGAGCGCGCCGCAGTAGCCGCCTTACGGGAGGCGATGAGTTAAGCAGTCGGCCGGGCTATAATGCGGGCAATCCCACACCCGAAAGGCTTGCGATGAAAAACCTCATTCGTCTGGAAGAATTCGCCCTGTTTGGGCTGGCCTTCTGGCTGACCCTGCCGCTGGGTTATGCCTGGTGGTGGTTCTTCGTCCTTTTGCTGGCGCCCGATTTGAGCGCCATTGGCTATCTGGCTGGCCCACAAGTCGGCGCAATCACCTACAATTTAGCGCACCACCGCGGCGTGGCGGCACTGGTGATCGTGGCGGGCGCACTGGCCAACCAACCCGCCCTGCAATTTGCCGGCTGGCTGCTCTTGGGCCACGCCAGCCTGGACCGGGCATTTGGTTACGGCCTGAAATACCCGGACTCGTTTCACAACACCCATCTGGGTCCGATTGGGCCAGCAGCGCGCCGAGGCTAGAGGTTCAGGCGCTGGCGAGCTTGGGCCAGTAGCAGGTCCATATCATCAACTGCGGCCGCTACGGCTTCGGGCAAGGGTGGCAGTTCTGGTTCGGGGGGCGGGGGGCCGCCCAATTCAGCCACGCGCTGGCGCAAAGTGGCATTAGAAGTTTCGGCCAGGGTGGCCTGCGTGGCAACCAGCGCAGCGTGGCGGATGGCTTCATCGGCGGGAGAACAACGCCAGAGTTCATACAGGATGGCGGCCTGTTGCCCGGGTTCCGGCCAATCGGCCTGGAGGGCCTGCAACGCGGCGGCCGGGTTGGCGGGAGTGAGCCGCGCCAGCGCCAGAGCAGCCTGAAATCTATAATCCAGGGTATCTGACCGTTCGGCTTCTTCGTCTGCCTTCTGGTAACTGACCCGGGCGGCTTCCGTTTGGCCGAGGGCTTCCTGGGCCCGGCCAAGATACAGATAGCCGCCAGCGATGTAGTAGGGGGACAGTTTGGCGCCCATTGCCGCGATGACTTCATTAATTCTTGTGGCGGCTGATGCGTACTGACCCTGAGCGACTTCAATTTCAGCCAGGTTGAATAGTGCAATCCCCAGATTGACCGCAAAGTGATGTCTTAAACACAGGCGGATATATTCGCGAGTGCAGGCGCGCGCCTCCGGGTAGTGGCCCTGTTCCATATAAATGACACCCATATTGCCGATGCTGACACTCAAACCACGCGTAAAGCCAGACCGGCTGGCCTGTTCATACTCCTGGCGATAGTAATCCAGCGCAAGAGCATATTTGCCAAGGGTGTAATGGACGCTGCCGATATTGCCCAGCGCCCCGGCTTCACCGACGATATCCTGCAGGCTGCGCGAAAGCACCAGATCGCGTTCATAATACGGCAGGGCGTTGGTCGCATCAGCGGAGAAGAGATGAGCATTGCCCAGCGCGCCGCACAGGAGTGCTTCGAGCTTGTGATTGCCAGTTCGTTGCACTATCTCCAGCGCCCGGCCAAGACTTTCGAGGGCTTGCGAGCGGTTGCCACTGTCATCGGCGATAATTCCAAGCATCTTGAGGGTTTCGGCCAGCAGGTTTTCATCGCCCAGTTCTTCGGCGATTTCCAGGGCGGCTTCGGCCTGCTGGCGTGCGGGGGGGTAATCCCCGGCGCGCCAGTAACAGTTGGCGAGGCCAAGGCGGCAACGCAGCAGTTCAACCGGCTGGTTTTCTGCCAGTGCAAAATCCAGCGCGGCGCGGGCATGCTGCATGGCGCGGGCATCATCGCCGGCCATATCCAGAACGGCATTTAACTCGATGGCGGCTTCCAGGCGAGCGGTGGCGGTGGGCGCAACCGCGGCGGCACGTTCCAGCCAGCCAATGGCATCCTGAATGGCAAAGCGGGCCCGCGCCTGGCGGCCAGCCAATAACAGGTACTGGGCTTCTTTATCTGGTTGGCTGGCCGCGCCCCAGTGATGGGCGAGCGCCGGAGCGTGGGCTTCGCCAGCGGGGTCCAGAGTTTCCAGGGTCAGGGCAATCTGGCGGTGGCGGGGGGCGCGGTGAGCGGTGGGGATGGCGGCTACCAGTTCTTCACGCAGCCGGTCATGGGTGAAACGCCAGCCCGGCCCAACCGGCTCCAGCACGGCCAGGCTGGCGGCCGTGGCCGCGGCGGTGACCAAATTCACCCCCGGGTGCAGGGCGGCCAGCACGGCCAAATTCAATTCACGCCCGAGCATGGCTGCATCTTCCAGCAAAGTCTGTAAATCGGCCGGAACGCGTGCCAGCCGCCGGGCAAGGATGGCGCGCACACCGCCTGCCTCCCAGGCAGCCGGGAGAGGCTGGCTGGCGACCCGGGCCAGGCCCCCGGCTTCATCGGCCAGCACGCGCAGGTATTCAATCAAGAAAAAGACATTGCCTTCGGTTTCTCGCTGTAAGCGAGTGAGCAATTCGGTATTGGAATGCGCCGCCGGCCCAAGCATGAAACCACACAGTTCACGGATGCTTTTTTCTTCAAGGCGGGCGAGGGGCAAAGGGTCAAATTGGGGCAGGGTTTCGACCAGGTCGGGGCGTTCATCGCTGCGAGCCGTGGCAACCACCAGAAGCGGCAGGCTTTCGAGTCCCTGGCAAAGGGACTGCAACAGGGCGAGGTCATCTTCGCCAGCCCAATGGAGGTCTTCCAGCAGCAGGAGATAGGGCCGTGGCTGGGCGCGAATTAGCTCCACAAAGCGCAGGGCAAGGTTGGCGCGCGCTTCGCTGGGGGGCAGAGCGGGGGCGGCAGGCAATGGGCGACCGAGCAAGGCGGGCAGGTCTGGCAGGGCGGGTAACAGGGCGAGGGCATCTGTATCTGAAAGGGGTTGAGTGAGGGCCAGGGTGCGCAAGGGACGCTGCCAGAGTTGGTAAGGGGCGGCGGCTTCGGCGATGGCCCCACCGCGTACAACAGCCGCACCGCGGATGAGGGCGCGGGCGCGCAACTCACTGAGCAGGCGCGATTTTCCCACCCCGCTTTCGCCTGAAATCAGCACCGCACCACCGTGGCCCTGCAAAGTGGTTTCAAGGTGGGCTTCCAGCTGGGCCAGCTCGCGGGCGCGGCCCACCAGCCGAGCGGCCTGCAGATAGCTTTCGCGCAGGGCGTGTGCTTCCGGGGCGGCCGGCAGGCCGGCAGCTTCCCGCAAGGCGGCGCTGGCGGCCTCTGCATCCTGAAAGCGGTGCGCCGGTTCGCGGGCCAGCAGGCGTTCAAAGGTTGCCTGCCACGCGGGCGGCAAAATCTCCAGCGCGGGCTTGCCTTCCAAAGTCGCCTGAATGAGGTTGGCCGGGTTGCCGCCGCCAAAAGGGTGGACGCCGGTAAGCAATTGAAAGGCCAGAATGCCTGCCGCGTACAAATCAGCGGGGGGCCCGGGAGGCTGGCCGCGCAGCACTTCGGGCGCCATGTAGGCCAGGGTCCCGGCGGCTGGTTTTTCCTCGCCGTGCGTCATCGTTAATCCAAAATCAGCCAGACAGGCCTGACCGGCACGGATGAGTATATTGCTCGGTTTCAGGTCGCGGTGCAGCAGCCCGCGACGATGAAGGTAAGCCAGGGCAGCCAGAACCTGAAGAACGAGGTGTAGCCGCTCCGGCTCGGGGCGCGCCAGAGCCCAGGACAGGAAATCCTCGGTCTGGGGGACATATTCCATCGTGAAATAGGGCAGCGGGGCGGGCAGTTCAGGGGTGAAGTCAAAACCGTACGAAAGGACGCTGATGATATTGGGGTGGCGCAGAGAAGCCAGAGTTTCAAATTCGCGCGCCAGCGCCAGACGCAATTCAGATTGTTCGCCGGTGATGCGCTGAGTTTCGCCGTGCGGGATGCTGCCCTGCATGCGGACGGTCTTCAGAGCGACATCGCCCCCAGTCAGGCGGTCGCGCGCCTGAAAGACCTCGCCCATGCTGCCCTGGCCGATTTGCCCCAGAATTTCGTAGCGGTGGTCAATTGTACGGGACATAGACTCACCTACAAGGAAGCGGATGCACAGAGCAAGGATTGGCTACCGAGAATTCATTGAATGACCTATGCTCCTGTATTATGATGGATTGTATCCTAATTCAGGGAGCCTCCAATGAGCGAAAAAATGACCGAACGCACCTACCGCCCGATTGAAGTATTTGCCACCGCCACCACGATAAAAGGCTGGCGCAAGGAAGCGATTGCCGGCCAGCCAGAAACGGGTGGCTTTGCGATTATCAGCGATGAGGGCGACTACCTGCCCGGCGGCGAAGGCACCGCCCCCACCCCGCTGACCTACTTTGTGGCCGGGGCGGCGCTGTGCCTGCTTTCGCAGGTCAGCCAGGTGTCCAAGATGAAGAAAATCGCCATCCGCAATGAGCAGGTGAAGACGCTGGTGCGTTTTCATGAAGAGGGCTCGGTGCTGGCGGGCAGCAAACAAGGGTTCTGCGATAGCTGGGAAATCGAGTTGTCGCTGGAGTCCGACCACCCGGCGGATGAAATCCGCGAGCTGTTCCGGCTGGCGCACCGGATGTGCTTTGCCGAGGCGGCCCTGCGGGATACCGCCCGCCCGGTGTGCAGCCATTTACTGAACGGCCAGCCACTGGAAGTCTAGCATGCGCCGGATGACTGTGTGTTTGTTCCTGCTGGCGGGGCTGGTGGCCTGTGCCGCGCCGCAAGCGACCACCCCCGAAGCCCCGGCCATCACCTCCAGCCCAACCGATACCTGGCTGGCCCTGCTGGAACGCACCCCCCAACCCCTGACGCGACCGCTGCCCGCCGCTGAACAAACCGAAATTGATGGCGTGTACGCCAAGCTGGACCTCTCCGAGCCGCAATGGTGGCTGTGCCGCCGCTGTGCGGACTACCGCCCGGCAGGCGGCATCTGGAAATTATCGTTTGACCGCGGCATCCTGCGGATTTACTATGACGTAACCGGTTGGCGCAGTATCGCCTCGTATGAACTGGACGGGGACAGACTGACGATTTTCAATGATGTCTATTGCCCGGAAGCGGTGGGGGAATACCGCTGGCAGCGCGAACTGAAGACACTGACCCTGGAGGTTATTGAGGACGCCTGCTCGTTCGGGCTGCGGGCCGAAAATTTAAGCCAGCTGGCCTGGGATTCCTGCCAGCCATGGCATGACATGATTGGCGCCTCCGACCACTGGCACAAGCCGCGCGGCTGCGAAGATGGCGAAGCGCTGATTGCCCTGACCGCCACCCCCGACCCGGCCCACCTGCCGGTAACCGTGACGGTGCACCCGGGCGACAGCCGGATGTTCACCCGGCCGCCGGATGTTTATATTGAGTCAAATGTGGAGAACAAGCCCGCCCCGGAGGGGTTTGAAATCCTGACCAGCGCGGAGAGCATCCCGTATGGGCTGACGCGGGTGCTGTGGGGAATAGACGACTGGATTGAGTTACGCTTTGCCGGTGAGTACGCCGCCGTAGGCGTGCAATTTCTGGGTGACCCGCCCACCGGCTGGGCGCGGGTGTTGTTTGACGGCGTAGAGGTCTGGCGCGGAAACACGGCCGATATCTGGAACTATGGCGGCCGGCATGGCGGTTACATTGAAATTACCGGGTTTGGGCCGGGCGAACACCGCCTGCGGGCGGAAAGCGTGGGGATTGACTACCACCCTGTTACGGTGACGGCCTTTGGCGTGAGCCTGACGGAAGGCGTGCAGAGCGCCGCGCCGTAATCAGCCGCTCTGGCGGTAGATTTCATACAGGAACAGGCTGGTCGCCACCGAGAGGTTGAGCGAATCGACCGGGCCGGCCTGCATCGGAATGCTGGCGACGACATCACAGGCGGCCTGCTGCTGGGGGTTGAGGCCGAGGCGTTCGCTGCCCATCAGTAAAGCCAGCGGCCGCGGGTACTGCACGCTGCGGAAGTCGGCGGCGGCCTCGCCGGCCGCGCCGACGACATGAATGCCCAGGGCCTGCTTCCATTGGATGAACTCATCCAGCGTGGTTTCGGCTATGCGCAAGTGAAAGAGGGCGCCGGTGCTGGCCTTGACCGCTTCGGGGTGGAAGGCATCTGTGGTGTGACCGAGCAAAATCAGCCCGGCGGCGCCCACGGCGGCGGCAGTGCGGGCGATGGCGCCTAAATTGCCGGCATTGCCGACTTCAGCGAGGGCGACCCAGCCCGGCCCGGCGTGGGCCACCTGCCCCGCCAGCGGCTGGGGCTGGATGCGCACCAGCGCCCCAATGCCGGAGGGGTTGCCGCGAAACGAGATGCGGTCGAACTCGGCAACGCTTAATTCGGCGACGGGAACACCGGCGGCCTGCACGGCGGCCAGAGTCTGACGGGCGAGGTCGCTGGTGATGATTTCAGGGGCAATGACAACCTGCTCGATGGGTACGCCCGCCAGCAGGGCCTGGTGCACAATGCGGTTGCCCTCGGCGTAGCACAGGCCGCTGCGGCGGCGCTCCGGGCCGCTACGCAGCGCGCGCAACT
>CAZEQN010000017.1:4563-20249 GCA_964514335.1 uncultured Anaerolineaceae bacterium | reverse complement strand
CTGTTTGGCACCCCGTTTCGCACCAGCGCTGAACAACACGAGCGGCTGGATAAGGTGCGCGGGCTGGCGATTTTCGCTTCCGACCCGATTTCAAGTAACGCGTATGCCACCGAAGCCATTATGACGGTTTTGATTGTGCTGGGCAGCGCGGCGCTGGGAATCACCTGGACAGTGGCGCTGGGGATTGCGGTGCTGGTTCTGGTGGTGGTCTTCAGTTATATTCAAACCATCCTGCACTACCCGGATGGCGGCGGGGCCTATATTGTGGCAAAAGATAATCTTGGCACGCTGCCCTCGCTGCTGGCGGCCGGGGCTCTGCTGACGGACTATATCCTGACCGTTTCAGTGTCTGTTTCGGCGGGCATTCGCGCCCTGACCTCGGCATTTCCTGAAACCCACGACTATCGCCTGATTATGGCGCTGATTGCCATCCTGTTTCTGACATGGATGAACTTGCGCGGGGTGCGTGAAAGTGGTTCGGTCTTCGCCTTTCCGACGTATGCGTTTGTGGTGGGTGTTCTGGCGGTAATTGTGTATGGGTTGGCACGGTATTACAGTCTGTTTGGCCTGCCCCCGCTGGCGATTGAAGCGCCGCACATTGTGGGCAATACAGAAACGCTAACGGGTTTTGCTTACATCTGGCTGCTATTACGGGCTTTTGCGGCGGGCTGTACGGCGCTGACGGGAATTGAGGCCATCAGCAATGGGGTGAAAGCCTTCAAGAAGCCGGAAAGCAAGAATGCCGCCGAAACAATGGTGGTCATGGGCATTATTGCCATGTCGCTCTTCCTCGGCATCTCCTTTCTGGCAACACACCTTAATCTGGTGCCTTCGCATGAAGATAGCATCCTTTCACAGATGACGCGCCAGATTACCGGCGGCGGTTGGATGTATTACTGGGTGCAGTTCTTTACGATGATGATTTTGATCCTGGCGGCTAACACGGGTTATCAGGATTTTCCGCGGCTGGCTTCTTACCTGGCGCGGGATGGCTATATGCCGCGCTGGATGACAAACCGCGGCGACCGCCTGGTGTTCAATGGCGGCATTTTGACGCTGGCGGTGCTGGCTTCCATCCTGGTCATTATTTTTAATGCGGATGAAATCGCCATGCTGCCGCTGTATGCGCTGGGGGTAATGCTCTCGTTCACACTATCCCAGGCCGGGATGGTGCGCCTGATGACACGAGTAGGCCAGATTCAGCCCGGCGAAACCCTTAAGACGGTGGCGACCGAAATTCATTATGAAAAGGGGTGGCGCTGGAAGCGGGCGGTCAATGTGTTTGGCTCGGCGGTAACGTTCATCGTCTTAATCATTCTGGTGGCCACCAAGTTTCTGGAAGGGGCATGGGTGATTGTGCTTGCCATCCCCTTACTGGTGTGGCTTTTCCGGTCAATTCATACCCATTATGAACATGTGGCCGAAGCCCTGCGCACCCGCACCCTGAACGAAGAGCACCTTCTGGATGTGGCGGATGTGGTCATTCTGCCGATGGGCGATGTGCACCGCGGCACGTTACGGGCGCTGCTGTATGCCAAGCGCATTTCCAGCAATGTACGGGCGGTATGCGTCATTACCAGTGAAGAGCAGAAAGAACGGCTGATGCGCCGCTGGGACCGCTTCCCCAAAACGACAGATGGCGTGAGCCTGATTTGCCTGAACTATGATTACCGGGATGTGCTGGAACCGTTGATTGACTATATTGAACACGTTAACAACGAGGAATTTCCGAATGAACTGACGAGCGTGGTGATTCCGGAGTTCATCACGGAGAATGCCTTCACCCAGGTGCTGCACAACCAGACCGCCAACCTGCTACGCAACCGGTTGTTGCACTACAAGGATGTGGTGATTATAGACATCCCGATTCATATCGGGCATGTGGAAGACCACGAACAGCACACTTCGGAGTTTGCCAGCGAGTACACCACTGAAATCGTGGATGATGGCAACGACGACCATCAGGTAAATTAGCAGAAAAAAATCCCCGCTGACTGAACTGGCGGGGATTTTTTATTCCGGGAAAGCGGGTTAAAAAAGTACAGCCGAGAATTCCTGACGATAGCCACGCGTGGTTTCACTATCGGCGGGCATCATTTCCAGCAGCGCCACCATCAGGCGGCGAGCTTCGCCAGCCCGGTAGTTTTTGTTTTGGCGCAGGATCTCCAGCAGACCATCGGCGGCGGCGGCCAGGTTGCCGCGCCCAACCAGGCGCAACGCGCCCGCCAGCAGCGGGGCGAGGTCATCGGCTTCTTCGTTTAATTCGTTCAAGACGAGGGTCGCCTGGGCCTGGGCCAGCGGCAGGAGCATCTCGGCGGCGGCGTATTGCTTGCCGGGCGGGAAAGCCCGCAATATCGCCAGGGCTTCGGCAGGCTGCCCCTGGGCGATGTGGGCCTTGGCCAGCCCCAGCAGGGCGGCGCCATCATCCGGGCGGGCTTTCAGGGCCTGCCGGAAGGCGCTGGCGGCATCTGCCCAGTGGCTGGCGACCAGCAGGCTGTGGCCTTTCTCCAGCGTGAGGTCGGTCTGGGTGGGGGCCAATTTGCGCAGGAACTCGCGCACCATCAGCTCCGGCTGGGCGCCGGTGAAATCCGCCACCACCTGGCCCTTGACGAAGCCTTTGACGGTCGGCAGACCGCGGATGTTAAAGGCCTGGGTGAGGTTGGGGTTTTCATCAGCATTTACCTTGGCCAGCCGGAAGGCGCCTTCGGCCTCACGCGCCAGTTTTTCCAGAATGGGGGTGAGCATATGGCAGGGCTGGCACCATTCGGCCCAGAAATCCACCACCACCGGGGTGGTTTGGGAAAAAAGGACGACATCGTTCTGGAATGAGTTTTCGTTGACTTCAATTATGTGGGGGGACGCCATCATCTGACACTCTCCGGTGTGGAAACCATGTAACGCTATGGACGAATTAAACAACCTGAATCGTACCTGAACTGTATAAGAAAAGTGTAATTTCAGCCAGTGCAAAAAGTATGATTCACCGGTGGCGCTATTTTGAAAGCGGACAACTTGCCGGGCATGGGTGGCTGTGCTACACTTCCACAAGATGCGGCCGATGGCTCCAGATGGCCGGCTCAAACCTATGGCAGACGACCAGATGTTGCAAGAAGCCCTGCAGGCCATTCGTAACGGACAGCGCGCCCGCGCCCGAGACCTGCTGACGCGTCTGCTGCGCAGCGAAGAACCGACGGCCGAACTCTGGCTGTATATGAGCGCAGTGGTGGAAACCGACAAAGAACGGCAATTCTGCCTTGAAAGCGCGCTCAAAATTGACCCGCAAAACGAACCGGCCCGGCGCGGGCTGGTGTTGCTGGGCCTCCAGCCACCGGATGAGACGCTAAAACCGGTGAAACCGCAACGCGTGCGCGAATGGCAAATTGCCGGTGTGGGGGCGGGCTCCGGGGCAGATGAGCAAAGCAAAGCACGCACGCGCCTGCCTGTGGCCCGGCTGGGGTTTTTGCTGCTGCTGGGCATAGGCGCAGTTGCGCTGCTGGGCTATGGCCTTTTCGGGCCGCGGCGCGGCGCCAGCGGGTTAGCCGGCATACCGACCTCCACGCCGCGGCCGTTGTTCGCTTCCTCCCAAACCGCCACGCCAGATATGACCGCCGCCGCCCCCGGGCTGGCTTCCACGCCAGTGGTCAATGGCCCTACCCCGCTGGCTTCGTTACTACGAGAGACGTATACGCCGACACCCTTATACGTAAATACGCCGCATCCTTCGGATGAATCATTCCGCACGGCGCTGAACAACCTGGGACGCGGCAATTATGAAAACGCCCTGACCTTCCTGGACCAGTTCCTGCAAAACAGCCCGGATGCGCCGGATGGCATTTATTATCGCGGCCAGGTGTTCCTGGCCCAGGGCGATTATCGCGCCGCCAAGGAGGAGTTTAACCGGGTGCTCGCCCTGGATGCGAATTTTGGGCCGGCATACATTGGGCGGGCACAGGCCGACCTGGGCTTGAATCCGCTCAATGATGTGATTGCTGACTTGAACCGCGGGCTGGAACGCAACCCGGACTTTACCGCCGGCTACCTGGCACGCGCCGAATACTGGATTTTGAAGGGCGATGCCGAGGCGGCGCTGGACGATGCCGAAACGGCGCTGGAATTGGCGCCGGAGAGCGCCCTGGCCTACCAGTACCTGGCGCAGGCTTACCTGGCGCTGGATGAGCCAACCCTGGCGCTGGATGCCGCCCTGACGGCCAACCAACTGGACTTCACGCTGCTGGACAATTACCTGACGCTGGGCATTGCCCAGGTGGAAAACAATGACCCGAATGCGGCCATCGGCCCGCTGCAGACGTACCTGTACTTTCACCCGGAAAACCTCAACGCCTGGCTACAACTGGGCCGCGCCCAGCAGGATGCTGGCTACGCCGAGAACGCCCTGCGAGTGTATGACTATATTCTGGGGCAGGACCGCACCCAATATCGGGTCTATCATTTCCGCGGGCTGGCGCACCGCGCCCTGGGCGACTACACCAGCGCCCTGCGCGACCTGCGGGCCGCGGCCCAAACCTACCGCACGGATTTCGATATTCAAATGGATTACGGGATAACCCTGCATGAAGCCGGCTATTCCGGCGACGGGTATCTGGTGATTCATGCCCTGGCGGCGACGGAGAAAACCGACCGCCAGGCGGCATCCTTCTATTACTGGCGCGCCACGACCCTCACGAAGCTGGGCGAATGGATAGCAGCCGAGCGCGACTGGAACCTGCTGTTGGAGTTGCCAGAGGGCGTCGTTTCGCCGGCCTGGCTGGCGACGGCCCGCGAGCAACTGCGCATCCTGACTGGCACGATTACGGCTACCCCGACCACCGAAGGGGGCCGCACCCCGACCCCGCTGCCAGACGAGACCGAAACCCCGGCCGCCACCCCCACTCCCTGAAACCCGCACGTCGATGGCTGAACCCTTCCACCCGGACAAAGGCCCCTACCTGGCTGACCTGCCGCCCGGCGAGCGTTTTGTGGGCTTCTACACCCTGCGTAACAAACAACTGGATACCTTCCGCGACCCGACCCGCGGGCAATTTCTCACGCTGACACTGGCAGACCGCAGCGGCCAGCGGATTGGGCGGGTGTGGGAGGATGCCCCGGCGGTGTATGACGAGTTGCAGGTGGGGGATACGCTAAAACTGGAAGGCGAAAGCGAAGATTTCCAGGGGCGGCTGCAAATCCGGGTGCTGCGGGTGCGGCCCGCCAACCCCAACGAGTACGACCCGCGCGACCTGCTGCCCAGCAGCCGGCGCGACCCACAAGAGATGCTGGCCGAGTTGAACGCGACGCGGGCCGCGCTTTCCAACCCGCATCTGGCCGCTTTGCTGGCCTTCTTCTTTGAAGATGGCGGCTTCCTGAACCGCTTTGTACAGGCCCCAGCGGCCAAAAAAGTTCACCATGCCTACCTGCACGGCCTGCTGGAGCACTGCCTTGAAATGCTGGCCCTGACCCCCACCCTGACGGGCCTCTACCCGGACCTGGACGCAGACCTGCTGGTGGCTGGCATCCTGCTGCATGACATCGGCAAATTGCGCGAATACGAGTGGGATGTAGATATTGAACTGACCACCGAAGGGCGGCTGGTGGGGCATGTGGCGCTGACGGATGAGGCGCTGACCGAAGCCCTCACCCACCTGCCGGAGTTCCCGCCGGAACTGGCACTGCGCCTGCGCCACATGCTGCTGGCGCACCCCGGCCGGGTGGAATACGGCGCGGCCCGCCGCCCGATGACGCTGGAAGCGGTGGCGTTGCACCATCTGGATACTTTAAGTACCCAGCTCAACCGGGTGAGCGGCCTGCTGGCCGAGCGCCCGCCCCACCAACCGTGGACGGATTACATCCGCGGGCTGGGCCGCAGCCTGTATGGCGGCCGCGACGACGACCTGAATCTGGAAGAACGCAGCCGAACGGAATAAGGCCGGAAAGTGGGGAGCTTTTGAATCGCAGCGGGCTAAAGCCCGCTATCTGGTTTGTACGAGCGGTAAACGCCCACAAGGGGCTAGACTACAAAACCCGCCTGATTAACGTACGTATTCTTTTCAGGAACGCGGCTTGATTAAGCGAGCCGGGCGCGCTATAATCCACCTTCGGAGTCAATACGGAAAGTAGCCATGCCAGTTTACACCTATCATTGCGACAATTGCGACCATGTGTTTGACAAACAGCAGTCATTCACAGAGGAAGCACTGAAAAAATGCCCTGCCTGTGGCAAGGTCAAACTGCACAAAGTCTATAAGCCCGCCCAGGTGGTCTTCAAGGGTTCAGGCTATTATGTAACTGACAGTAAGGGGCGGGCGGCGACCCTCAACCCGAGCAAGAGCGAAAGCAACGGCAAGAGTGATGCTGCCGGCACTGGCGAGAGCAACGGTTCCAGCGAAAAGAAAAGCGAAACCAGCAGCGAAACCAAAGCCGACGCCAAACCGGAAAGCAAACCAGAAACAAAGGCCGAGAGCAAGACTGAAAAACCGGCCAGTAAGCCGGCCGAAACCAGCAAGACTGCCAAATAAAAAACGGATGCCCGGCGGCATCCGTTTTCGTAGCGGGGAATATACGCTCAATTCTCTTTGAGCATCTTCATCGCTTCGGCGGATGTGATTTTGCCGAGGTTCAGGTCTTCCAGAATCTTCTTGCGGTCTTCTTCCGTAAGGCGGGCGGGCTCTTCGCGACCCGGCTCGTAGCCCATAGCCCGAATGATTTCATGCAGCCGATTGCGGATGGTGGGGTAGGACAGCCCGAGGTCGGTTTCCATGTGAGTGAGCTTGCCCTCGTTCTTGATAAACACTTCCAAAAAGGTCAGTTGCTCTTTGGTGAGGTGCGCAAACGGGCCGGCATGGAAGCGGCCTTCGATGGTGGTATCGCACTGGCGGCACTCCAGCCGGGTGAGAGCCAGTTCCCCGCCGCACACCGGGCATTGACCGAGAATGGGATGCATGGAATTACTCCTGTGTGGTTTTCACTATTATACGCAGGCCGGGATAGAATAACCCCAAAATTCAGTTCAGGAAAACTCTTGCCCACTCTCGCCTTTGTGACCTGCACCAGCCTGCCAGACCTTACGCCAGACGAACAAGCTGTGGCCGCCCTGCTGGCCGCCCGTGGCATCCCGGTTGTCGCGACGGTATGGGATGACCCGGCGGTGAATTGGGGAGATTTTGAGGCGCTAGTTCTGCGCTCGACCTGGGATTATCACCACCGCCCGGCAGAGTTCGCGGCGTGGCTGGGGCGGGTGGAAGCCGCGGGCGTAACGCTGTGGAACCCGCCCGCGACCGTACGCTGGAACATGGAGAAGGGCTATCTGCGCAACCTGGAGGCGCAAGGCGTGGCGATTGCGGCTACCGAATGGCTGACGGCCGGGCAACCCGCTGACCTGACGGAGATATTGAGGCAGCGCGGCTGGATGGATGCAGTCGTCAAGCCAGCCATCTCGGCCAGCGCCCACAATACCTGGCGAGTGCAGCCTACGGAAGCCGCGGCCAGCCAGGGGCGGCTGCAAGCCGCTCTGGCAAGCGGCGACATTCTATTACAGGAATTTATGGCCGAAATCCAAAGCGAAGGCGAATGGTCGCTGTTGTTTTTTGGCGGGCAATTCAGCCATGCGGTACTCAAACGCCCGGCGGCAGGCGATTTTCGCGTGCAAAATGAATATGGCGGCGGACATCAGGCGGCCCAACCGGCGAAGAACATCGTTGCGCAGGCCGCGGCGGCGCTGGCGGCTGCCCCCGGCCCGACGCTGTACGCCCGGGTGGATGGGGTGCTACGCGGCGAGACCTTTGTGCTGATGGAGCTGGAATTAATTGAGCCGTATTTGTTTCTAAGCAGCGCCGAAGGGGCGGTAGAACGTTTTGCAGCGGCAGTTGCCGAAATCGTGATATCCTAACCCGAACCTGCCCCGAGGAGCCCGGCATGAAAGTGCAACGCCCGCTGCGCATCGCCCTGATGGATGATGATTTCCACAGCCTGAAATGGAATACGGCCCTGTGCTTGCGTGACCCGCGCACCACGGTGGTGGCCGAGACGGAAAGCCCGGCCGCTCTGCTGGCCGAACTGGCCAGAGAACCGGCAGATGTGGTGATGGTGGACGCCGAGTACAGCTCCGACCACGGCGAACTGGCCGACCTGCTGGAAGCGGTGCGGGCAACTGCCCCGGATGCGGCGCTGGTGTGTCTCTCGCAGTATGGCGAAGCGGATCTGGTGGAAACTGTATTGGAGCATGGCGGGCGGGGGATTCTGCTTAAGAGCGAAATCCGGATGGCGATTGTCTCGGCGCTGGCGACTGCCCACCAGTTGCCGCTGGTGGTGACTCCCGGACTGACAGCCCACCTGAACGGGCGAACGGCGCATGTCATCCCGGTCTGGAAGCCCAACCCGGCGCTCACGCCGCAGATTATGAAATCGTTCTGGCTGCGGGTGTTTTTCGGGATGCGGGCGAGTCTGGCAGCCGAAGAATTGTATGTAGAAACCGCCACGGTGGAACGCTATGTGAACCAGGCGTACAAGATTCTGCCTGACCATTGGGCGGACGATTCCTATCTGACAGATATTGATCTGAACGCGCTTTCGCCCGAGGATCAGGCGTTTTTGTGGTTCACGTTGCCGCCGCGCTAACCCCTAACATATGCAGTCCATTTCTAAAAAATTGCTAAATTTGTATATAAATTGGTATCTTCGATTGCGGAACCTGAGCAGACTTGACGCGTAGGGGCGCAGCATGCTGCGCCCCTACAAAAGGCGTGTTTGCCAGCGAGATTTCGGAAGCTAATCAGGCTTTGTTTGGGGTTCTTAGCCCCTATTTCAAGGATTACTTAAGCGGTATCTAAGGCCAGGGCTGGGCGGCGGCTTCCAATACGGCGTGCAGGGTTTGCAGGCCGGTGAGGCGTTTAATCGGGTAGGCTTCGGGGACGATGTGAATGCCACGCGGGTCATCGGCTTTGATGCCGCCATTGGGCAGGTGCTGAACGGCAGCCCAGAAATTCCAGAGCGGGATGTCGTTGTCATAGGCCACCTGGGCGATAATCTGGTTGTAGGGATGGCCGGAGGTGGTTTCATCGGCCTTGGTGGCGAGGATGGGCAAGACGTTGCGCTCCAGCGCATAGGCCACGATGCGGCGCAGGTAGGTTTCAAACTCGGCGGGCGGCATGGTTTCGTTGGTGCCGAGGCTGACCACAATGACCGAAGGGTTGTACACCCGTAATTCACAGGCGAGCGGGGTTTCATTGGCGCGGCAGATAGTAGGGTCAGCCCAGTAGACCGATAACATGGAGGCTACGGTGGCGCCGCTGGCGGTTGTGATGCCCTGCCGGGCAAACGAGCCGAGGAAATGCAACCGGGTAGATTCATAAGCGAGCTCATCCGGCGGGGCTTCATAATTGCCCCAGTCCAACCGTTGAAACAGACGCCACGAGAGGCTCTGGCAATCGCCCAGAATCGAGAAGCGATTGGGGTTGTTACCGCCCGCCACCCCGGCCAGGTACACGGCGCGGGCATACTCGCTGACGGCAGGCACAACCGGGGCATTCTGCCAATCGGTGGGCTGGCTGCGAACATCCACCGGGGACCACTGGCCGCTGCGGGCGGTTTTGGCATTGGCCTCGGCCGCCAGCAGGAAGCCGCTGCAGGCAGACTGTGCGTCCGTCTGGGGCAGGGCCAGCCCCCACTCGATTAACTGATAATTGACGAACAATTCGCCAATAATGACGTAGCGCTCATCAGGGGCGGCGGCCGGGTCGCTGACCAGCAGGACTTCCAACCCCTGCAAGGTCTGGTTCACCGTGTGGGCGGCGGTGGCAATCTCGGGGCGCAATGCATCTACGGATAGCCCGATGTAGCGAATTTCCTGGGGGGCGCCATCGAACTCTACCAGCAGGCGGTCAGCGGTGGGTACACTCAGCACGGTGGCGAGCGCTCGTTCGGAATCCGCCGGCAGGCAGAAAGCGTTGGGCAAATCTGGCAGGGGCGGCATGGTCTGGCTTTCGGCGGGTGCGGCAGGCAGGGGTTGCGGTTCAACCGGTTGGAAAGACAGGCTGGCCAGCGGCTGCCCGGCCCCGGCGGGGCTGGCTGCGAGGGGTAAAGCGGCGGGCGCAGATTCGGCCAGTGGTGGCCGCAGGGCGGCCAGGCCAGCCCACAGGCCGATGATGGTGAGGGCGGGGAGAAGTAAGCCAAAGGCGAGCCACAGCAAGCCGCGCAGGGGCGCGGCCAGGAGAGTCTTGAAGGTGTTCACAGGTTTAAGATATACCAGAATCGTGCCAAAGGCCATGAAAAATTTGTAAAGAACCTGATAGATTTATCTCTGCTGCTGGAAAATTTGCATTCTATAATTGCAGATTCTCGCGTACAATTTTGCCACTTATGAAATCTCTGCAAACGCAACGAATCCTGTTTGTATGCCTCGGCAACATTGTGCGCAGCCCGCTGGCAGAAAACCTCTTCCGGCACAAGGTGGTGCAGGCAGGGCTGGAGGATTGGTATACAGCCGATTCAGCGGGAACGGCCGCTTACCACATTGGCGAGCCGCCGGATGAGCGCATGCGCCAGGTGGCCGCCGGGCGGGGGCTGAATTACAGCGGGGCCGGGCGACAGTTTGGCACAGCGGACTTTGAAGATTTTGACCTGATTCTGGCGATGGATGCCACCAACCAGGCCGATATCCTGCGGCTGGCGATAGGCGAAGCGCAGCGCGCCAAAGTACGGCTGATGCGCAGCTATGACCCGGGGGCCGAGCCAGAGTCGGCAGTGCCGGACCCGTATTACGGGGGGCTGGCTGGCTTTGAAGAAGTGTATGACATTCTTGACCGCGCCACCACTGAACTGTTGCGCCAACTGGAAGCCGAACGCGCCCAAAGTGGCTGACGGCCTGTCCGGCTTTTCCTTACGGCGTTCCTGACTTTTTTCAGGACACCTGCACCTATTCCACTTACTCCAAGAGTCCTATAAATAAGGTAGCGACCGCACACCTGTCCGGAATGAGGCCGTATGAACCGCCTGTTCTTTGACCGCTTTGGCCAGTTGTATTGGCTATGGAAAGCGGTAATCATCATATTTGGAACCATCTTTGCGAATATCCTGCTCACGGTGTTGTTTCTAACCAGCGCCGCGAATGTAATTGCCACCCAGCAGGCCAACGCGATTGAAGCATTCAGTCAGGCGAACCTGCTGGCGACCCAGATGGAAATCCAGACCATCCTGCAAATCGTGACGATGGGCATTATGCTGGGGCTGGTCATCTGGCTGGTGCGCAAGGTGGAACGGCGGGCGCTGAACTGGCGCTGGCTGGGCCTGCCGCGCTGGCGGCAGAACTGGCGGCCGGCCCTGGCCGGGGCGGGGCTCGGGCTGGCGCTGGGGCTGGCCTGCTGTGTAGGGGCGATTTTTGAAGGCAGCCTGCATTTTGCGGCTTTTGGTGGGGAGTGCTTCTCGCTGACGCAAATGTTGAACACGCTGTTCTACACAGCCGCGCTGGCGGCGGCAATTGCGGCGGCAGAGGAAGTGACCTTCCGCGGCTACCTGCTCAACCGGCTGGCGGCCCGCAACAACCCGCTGGCCGCGCTGCTTATCAGCAGCGCGGTGTTTGCTATTGCCCACCCGTGGGATGGTGGGAATGGCGTATTGCTGACGCTGACCCGTACCGGCTTGATGGGCCTGCTGCTGGGACTGCTGTACCTGCGAACCGGTTCGTGCTGGGCGGGTATCTTTACTTATGGAGTGTGGAATTTCCTGCACACGGGCATCATCGGCACACACCCACTTAGCGAGGTGCATTTCTTTGGCGCGCCGCTGGTACTGCTGGAGCGAGTGGCCCACAACGATGCCCTGCTGGATGTGATTTTGATGGCGGGCGCGGTAGCGCTGGTAGCCAGTCTGCCGCGGCTCTTAAAACAGAAATCTGGCGGACTGCACCCGGCCACGCAATAACGTAGCGCGCCCCGATTAACGTGAAAGCCGCCCTCTCGGGCGGCTTTCGTTTTGGCGCTATGGCAACGTTCTTACTCTGCAGAAGTAAGGAGGGTTGCCACAGCGCCGTTACTATTACTACTATCCATGCGCAACACCTCCTTTACTGTGGAGTGGCAGTTTGGAGACCCGGTTGTTAATCACCGGATAGGGTTAGTAAACCATATTTGTACCCGGCTGTCAATCTGCGGAGGCTGATTCAGGCAAGGGGGCGGCATGGTCGGGCAGGTCAGCTTCGAGAGTACGCAGGCCGGGCCAGACCAGGCCGAGCAAGCCCGTGGCCAACATGCCCAATGCCGAGAAGAAGAATAACAGGGCAAACCCGGCTCCGGGGCCGTGCCCCACCAGTGGCTGCCAGATGGTAGGGCCCTGCAAAGCAGGTTCAAAGACTTTGTCGCCCAGGGGGCCGGCCAGCCAGTAGCCCAGCACGCCGGCTAACTGGCTGAACAGGTGGCTGGCGGCAAAGACCCGCCCCTGTTCAGCGGGGTGGACTTTGATCCGCCAGATGGCGCTGTAGGCGCTGTCTTTAAGCGGGAAGTTGATGGACGAAAAGAATTGCAGCGGCACCCAGGCGGCAAGCGTACGCCCGAGCGGGAAGAACAGTTTGGCAAGCGCCGCGCCAAAGGTGCCGGCCAGAAAGGTCGCCATACGGCGTTTGGGGCCGCCAAAGGCGCTCACCAGCAGGGCGCTGCACATGCCCGCCACCCCGGCCGTGGCAATGACTTTGGCCAGGGCGACTTCATCGCCGCCGGTGCGGGCCAGCAGCAAGGGAATGTACAGACCGCCAGAGATGTCATGAAAGAAATAGAACAGGGCAAAGACCAGCAACAGGCCGGTGAGGGCGGGGCGGGCAAGAATGTAGCGAAAGCCAAATAGAATACGCTGGAGAATGGGTTGGCGGTGTTCCAGTTTCTGCGCGTCGCTGACCTCGGGTTGCGGGATAGTTTGAAAAACAAGTACCAGTACGGCAAAAAGCAGGGTGGCCAGGTCAGCCAGTACAACGGCATGCAAGCCAAAGGCAATGTAGAGGGCGGTGCCAAAGGCGGTGGCGGTGATGTTCGTGCCATAGAGGGTGAACCAGGAGAGGCCGCTGATGCGAACATAATAGCGGCTGGGAACCAGCAGGCTGCTGGAAGCATCCCAGGCCAGGCGTTGCAGAGCTTCAAACGGGCTGCTGATGAGATTGATGGTATACAAGTGCCACAACTCAAGGCTGTCGGTCAGTAACAACGCCAGCAGAATGAAGGTCATCAGGCCGGTCATGCCATCGCCGAGGAGCATGAGGCGTTTGCGCGGGAAACGGTCAACCCAGTCTCCGGCCAGCAGGTGGATGAGAATGCCGGGCAGGAGGCGCGCCAGACCGAGCCAGACGAGTGAGGTTGCCTGCCCGGTTTGCTCAAAGACGAACAACGAAACGGTGTAACCCGTCATGGCGCTGCCCAAAATGGAAACGGACTGGCTGAACCAGAGGATGAGATAGGTGCGGATGGAAAAGAGCGCGGCCCAGCGGCCGCGCCAGCGGGAGGGGGGCATGGTCATTAGTGAGGGGCGGGGGTTACGGCCAACCCGTCCACAAAGCAAGCCAGCGGGTGACCGGGGTCAGCCCAGACGCGCACGGGCGTACCGGGACGAATGGCCGTCTGGTGGTTTTCGATGGCGTGTAATAAGCGCCCACTGGGCAGGCGCAAACGGTAGCGGTTTTCTGCGCCGCGGAAGTGGCGCGCCAGCACGAGAGCCTTGGCGCCAGCCTGCGGCTCAAAACGGATGTCATCCGAGCGCAGCGCGACTTCCACTTCTGTTCCAACCGCTAAAGCCAATGGTTGGGGAATCAGACCAATTTCAGTTTGGATGCCCGCTGCCTCAACCAAGCCAGGCAGAAAATCCGTGGCGCCCATAAACTCGGCCACAAAGCGGGTAGCGGGATGGTTGAATACCTCTTCGGGCGTGCCGACCTGCTCCAACTGGCCGTGATTGAGGACGGCCAGCCGGTCGCCCATGTAGAGGGCTTCTTCCTGGTCATGGGTGACGAAAATAGCGCTGGCCTGAATGCCTTTAAGAATGACGCGGACTTCTTCGCGCATCACGGCCCGCAGGTCGGCATCCAGATTGCTGAAGGGTTCATCCAGCAGGACAAGGATGGGGCGCGGGGCAAGGGCGCGCGCCAGCGAGACGCGCTGGCGCTGGCCACCGGAAAGCTCATGGGGCATACGGTCAGCCAGCTTGCCAAGGCCGACGAGATTGAGCATGGAACGCGCCGCGCTGGCGCGTTTGGCACGCGGGCGGCCGTGCAGGCCGAAAGCGACATTCTCCAGCACGGTCAGGTGGGGGAAGAGGGCGTAGTCCTGAAAGACCATACCCACGCCGCGCTTTTCAGGCGGGAGGAAAGTGCGACCATCCGCCACCAGGCGGCCGCCCAGCCAGACCGCGCCGGCATCCGGGCGTTCAAAGCCGGCTATCAGGCGCAGGGCGGTGGTTTTGCCACAGCCGCTGGGGCCGACTAGGGCGAGGATTTCGCCGGGCGCGACGGTTAAATCCAGACCGCGGACGGCAAAATCGGTCTGGAATACTTTGCTCAATCCGGTGACCTGTACGGCAGAAGAAGTCATGAATCAGTCGCTCACGTTCTGGATTTCGGGAGTGGCCCGGTTGCGGCCGGTGTGCTCGCGCAGGAGCAGGGCGGCCATCGGCAGAGATGATACCAAAATAATCAGGAGGGCCGGGGCGGCGGCGCGGGCAAAAAATGCTTCGGAGACGGCGCCCCACACGCCGGTAGCGAGGGTTTTGAAGCCAATCGGGGCGAGGATGAGGGTGGCCGGTAGTTCCTTCATCACGGTCAGGAAGACCAGACCGATGCCAGAAACGACGCCCGGCCGCACCAGCGGGAGGGTGATGACGCGAAAGACGAACCAGGGCGAACGCCCCAGGCTGCGGGCGGCTTCCTCCATACTGGGGTGTACCTGCAACAGTGACGTACGCATGGAGCCGACCGCCTCCGGCAGAAAGAGGATAACGTAAGCCAGGGTGAGCATGGGCAGGGTCTGGTAGAGGGGGCGGGCGTAATTGGCGCCAAAGAATACCAGCGCCAGGGCAATGACAATGCCGGGCAGGGCAAAGGCGGCATAGGTCAGGCGTTCCAGCAAATGGCTGGCGCGCCCACGGCTGCGCACGCTAAGCACCGCCACCGGCAGGGCGGCCAGCAGGGTGGCTCCGGCGGCCAGGGCCGAAGCCGAGATGGAGTTACGGGTTTCCAGCCACAACGCGCCGACTTGCTCGCCGGCGGCCAGGCCGCGCCCCAGCCAGTACAGCAAATTGGCAGCCGGCATGACCACGCCAGCAATCACCACAAGCGCACAAAAAATCAGAGCTGGCCAGCGCCAGCGGCCGAGCGGCAGGATGACCGGCGGGCGCGGGTTGGCCGCTTCGCTGCTGTGGTAGCGGGCGCGACCGCGCGTCCAATGTTCAAAGGCGAGCAGGGCGAGGGTGAGCGCCACCAGCACGAGGGCCAGTACGGCGGCGGCCGTGCGGTCAAAGGTGGCGGAGTATTGCAGGTAAATAACACGGGTAAAGGTATCGAAACGCAGGATGGCGACCGCGCCAAAATCGCGCACGACATACAGGGCGACCAGCAGGCCACCGGCGGTGATGGCCGGGCGCAACTGCGGGAAGGTGACGCGCCAGAAGGTCTGCCAGGCGGTCAGCCCCAGGCTACGGGCGGCCTCTTCCTGAGCGGGGTCCAT
>CAZEQN010000017.1:0-4553 GCA_964514335.1 uncultured Anaerolineaceae bacterium | reverse complement strand
GCGCACGCTTAGGAGAATGAAGGGGTACGAGAGAATGGTAAGGATGTACAGCGCGCCGGGAAAACCGTAGATTTCGGGCAGGCGGGTAATGCCGAACCAGTCTTCCAGCAGGCCCTGCAGGGCGCCACGCGGGCCGAGGGTGCTGACCAGCAGGTAGGCCCCGACATAGGAAGGAATGACCAGCGGCAGGGCGGTGAGGGCGGCCCACATCGAACGGCCGGGCAGGTCGGTGCGGGTGGTGAGCCAGGCGAGCGGCACAGCCAGAGCGGCGGAGGCCAGCGTTACGGACAGGGCCAGCCAGATGGTGCGCCCCAGCGTGTGGATGGTGGTGGGGCGCAGCAGCAAAGCCCAGACCTCGCCCCCAGCCTGGCTGGCGCGCAACAGCAGGTAGATGACCGGCAGCAGCACGATGCCCGCCGCCAACAGACTGGGCAACCACAGGAAGAGTACTGAACGCAAACTGGGGCGTACAAACCGGCGTTTGAGCCGATCGGTACGCCCCGAAGGGTTGGGTACAATGGGGCGGGCGAGTTCGGTCATCGGTTAAGGATACCGCAAGCCCGCCCCATTGGGCCGGTTTTCATACGAACTTCAAACACGCGGCCTAGGGCAGGAAACCGGCTTCCTGGAGCAGTGCGACTGTACCTTGCAGGTCAGCCAGTGCGCCAAGTTCAATATCCAGCGCATCCAACTCGGCCAGCGGAGTGAGCAGGGGATTGGTCTCCACGCCAGCAATCAGCGGGTACTCGTTGGTTTCGGTTGCGAAGTACTGCTGACCCTCAAGCGAAAGCAGATAGGCGATAAAAGCCTGGGCGGCATTGGGGTGCTGGGCGCTGGCGAGCTGGCCGACGCCGGAGGTCATCACCAGGGCGCCGGGGCCGGCATCCGGAATGAAGTAGTTGCGGGCCGGGAAGGATTCGCCCTGCTCGGCGAGGAAACGGTACAGGTAGTAGTGATTGACAAAACCGACTTCCACTTCGCCAGCGGCCACAGCCGCCACTACGGAGGTGTTGTTTTCATAGAAGACCGGGTTATTGGCAAGGATACCGGCCAGCCAGGCACGCGTGGCTTCTTCACCCCAGACCTGGCGCATGGCGGTAATCATGATTTGAAAAGAAGCATTGGTGGGAGGCAGACCGATGCGGCCATTCCAGGCCGGGTCAGTGAAGGCTTCCATGCCGGTCGGCAGGTCGGCTTCGGTGAGCAGGTCAGTGTTGTAGACCACTACGCGGGCGCGGCCAGAGACGCCCACCCACTGACCGCCCGGGTCAGCAAAACGCGGGTCCACCAGCGCCAGCAGGTCGGCCGGCAGTTCGGTCAGCAGGCCGGCATCCGCCACGGCGCCCAGACCGCCGGGGTCCTGAGCGAAGTAGATATCGGCCGGGGAGTTGGCGCCTTCTTCCAGCAGGGTGGCGGCCAGTTCGGCGGTGCTGGCGTAACGCACCTGAACATCAATACCGGTTTGGGTTTTGAACTGCTCAATCAGCGGGGCCACGAGGCTTTCGCTGCGGCCGGAGTAGATGACGAGCGTGTCCTCCAGCACGGGGGCTGCTTGGGCCGGGACATCGGTCGGCGCAGCCGGTTCCACGGGGGCTGCCGGGGTAGCGGCCGGGGCGCAGGCGGTGGCAAATAAAGCAACCGCCAGCAATAAAGAAACTACAGTTACAGATTTACGCATGTTGTTACTTTCTCCTTGAAAGGTTGGTTTGGGTCGGGCGAGCGCAGCGCCTTTGCGGCTGGCCGCGTCAGCCTTCTGGAATACGCCTGTCCGACACATTGGTTTGCATAAAGGCCAGTATAGTGAATTCAGACTATTTTTATCCAGTCCCTTGTATTAAATTTCACTTACAGCGTGGTTGGGTTCAAGAGTTCAACCGAGTTGAAACTTTTTGGGCTTTTTGGAAAAAAATCGGGTATCATCACGGGAAGAAACTCTAACTACATTACAGGTTGAGACAGTGACAGATTGGATGGATAACGGGCCCAGCCCGGCGATGCAACGCTACGCGGCGGAAATCTTCCGGCTGCAACAGGACCATGAAATCGTGAGTTTGAGCGACCTGGTGGCCGAAGCGGCGACCTCAATGCAGGCAGTTTCGCGGATGGTGAAGCGCCTGAAAGCCGAGGGCTATCTGGAGCACACCCCCTACCGCGGCATGCGCCTGACCCCAGCCGGGGAAAAGATGGCGATGCCGGCCCTGCGCCGCCACCGCCTGGCCGAGGTTTATCTGGTGCAGCAGATGGGCTACGACTGGGCGGCGGCGCATGAACTGACAGAAACCTTTGAACGCGGACTGAACCAGGAACTGGAAGACCGGATGGATGAACTCACCGGCCACCCGACGCGCTGCCCCCACGGCGAACCGATACCGACGCGTGAAGGGGAAATCACCTACCCCGACGACCAGCCGCTGGTGGAAGTGGGCTCCAAAGTGTGGAGCCGCATCAGCCGGGTGCGGACGCATGACCTGGATAAGTTGCGCTACATCGCCGAGCTGGGGCTGGTGCCAGGCACGGATATCTTTGTGAGCGGCTGCGCGCCGTTTCAGGGGCCGCTGCGGATTCAGGTGCCGGGCGGGGTGGACCAGGTGATTGGGCATGAGCTGGCGCGGGCTTTGTGGGTGGAAGATGTGCGGAACGACCCGCCGGCGGCACAATAAGCTTGAATTCTTTGTAAGCTGGCTGTAAGGTCGGATTGTGAAATTTCATGCTATATTAATTGCGGAACATTAACCCGATAAAGGCAAACCCGGTGAAAACCGGCGACGCAAAGCCATGGGTCTACGGACTTGTAACCAAGTTTATGACTGCCAGGCCGCCGAAGGAAATTTGGAGTTGAACCCTTTTGCGGGCCTGGCTGAAAAACAGTCAGGCCCGTTTGTTTCAGAACCTTAACAGCGCAACACCGATAAAGGCAAACCCGGCGAAAGCCGGCGACGCAAAGCCATGGGTCTACCGGCACTCTCACGAATGCTCACGACTGCCAGGCCGCCGAAAGTACGCTACACGAAGTACCTCTCACGCGGCCTGATGAAATCATCAGGCCGTTTCTATTTCAAAACCCAGGATTTCCACCACAATCGGAGAAAAACCATGCAAGACAAGAAAACCATTCTGATTATCGATGACGATGAAGGCAACCGCACTCTGCTGGGCGCAATGCTGGAGATTGGCGGCTTCACCGTCCTCAAAGCCGCGGAAGGCGCCCAGGGTCTTTCGATCCTGAAAGTATATTCCGTGGATGCCATTCTGCTGGATGTGATGATGCCGGGCATGAACGGTTACGAAGTATGCCAGGCCATCAAAAGCAACCCGGCCGTGCAACACACCCCGGTGATACTGGTCACGGCACTCTCGGATGAGGGCAGCCGCCAGAAAGCCTTTGCACATGGCGCCAACGGGTTTCTCTCCAAACCGGTTGGTTTTGATACGCTCATCCAACAGGTTGAAAGCGTTACCCGTCTGGTCGTTGCGGCCTGACGGCCACCCCACCCACTCGATCCTTAAGGAAATCACTCGCCCAAATCCACTGAACGATAAAGGCAAATCCGCCGAAAGACGGAGACGCAAAGCCATGGGTCTACCGGCATTCTCACAAATGCTCACGACTGCCAGGCCGCCGAAACAAATACTGGGGGAAGTCCAATTCAGCGCTGTGTCACTGTCTTCTTAGGAACCCTTTTCGCTCGCACCCAGCGAAGGAAGAATAAGATGACAACCAAAAGTAAATCCCTGTACCTCCTGTTGATTGCCGCTCTGTTAGGCGCCAGCCTGCTGACCGCCGCCCGCCCGGCCGCCCTGCCCCTGACCGGCAGCCCGGATGCCAGCGTGGCTGCGGCCCCGGCCGCCAAGAATAAACTGACCGTGACCAAAGTAGAAGCCCCGGGCGTGTTCACCTTCACGGTGGAACAGTCTGGCAACAGCGTGCCGAGCGCGGCGGGCGTGGTGGGGCAGTATGCCGAAGCCAGCAAGCGCGGCAGCATCGGCCTGCTGGCGCACAATTACCTGGCAGGCGGCTCGTTCTCGGCCTTGGCCAATGGCCAGGAAATCATCGTGACCTTCAGCGATGGCTCTACTAAAAAATATGTGGTGTTCAACACCCTGACCTACCAGGCCACCGACCCCAATGACTTCAGCAAACCCTTCCTGAACAGCAAGGGCAAAAAGATGACGGCCCGCGAGGTCTTCAGCCAGGCCTACAAAGCCAATATGGTGGTCTTTCAGACCTGCATCTACAGAGACGGCCACGCTTCCTGGGGTGTGATATTCATCCAGGCCAAGCTGGCGGGCAAATAGTCACTCTCCCCGGGCGTTTCTCCCTCCTCCCAACGCCCATCCTGGGTACAAGCCGCCGGCCCACCAAAGCCGGCGGTTTGTCGTTAAAACACAAGGGCGGCCATCCGGCCGCCCCCGCTCACCTCAGCGCACCTCGAGCTTCTCGACCCCCGCGGGAATGGCGCGGTGGAGATCGCGCAAGAGGTCCGCGTGGATCACGATCGCCTTCGCGCCCGAATCCTGCAGGATATAGCCGAGTTCGTCGGCCTTGAGGTGCC
>CAZEQN010000016.1:8737-20305 GCA_964514335.1 uncultured Anaerolineaceae bacterium | reverse complement strand
GCCGGCCGAGAGCGAAGTCCACAGGTCTTGCGCTTGCAGCGCCTGTTCGTGCGCCCGGTTGTACAACTGCTCGGCTTCGTCCAAATTCTGGCCGGTCGCGACCAGCGCATTCCCCAGCCCAATTTTCGACCAGGCGTAACCCGCATCCAGTTCAATCGCCCGCCGGAAGACGCGGATGGCCGGCTCGTAGCGTTCATAATCCAGATAGGTCCAGCCAATCCAGTCCTGCATGCCGGCATCATCCCAGGCGCGCTCGGAAATATCCTGTAATGTCTGGTCGCCTTCGGTGTTGCGGCCGAGGCGGTACTGGCTGACGGCGACTTCAATGTAGGCATCCCAGAAGTCCGGGTCTATCTGCACCGCCTGTTGGTAGGCGGCCAGGGCTTCTTCGGTGTGGCCGAGTTCGGCCAGCAGCAGGCCGCGGCCAAACGCCACGCTCGGCTCTTCCGGCAGGCGGTTGCCCAGCCGTTCCAGCGCCTGCAGGGTCGGGTCTCCCAACCCGGCCGCTACGGCGTTGTTGCCAAGGCTGTAGTACAGCCAGCTATCGCCGGGGCGAGCCTCCACCAGGAACTGGTACACGGCGGTGGCGCGGGCGTAGTCCTCATTGTCTTCGTAGGCGTTGGCCAGCGTTTCCATATCATCCAGGCTGGGGCGCACCTGCGTTACCAGGGCCACTTCCAGCAGGCGGGCGGCGGTGGCCGGGTCGCCATTGCTGTAGGCTTCGTTTGCCAGGTCGCGCACCTGGGCATACACGGCGGGCACCTGGCGCATGGCCTGGTAAAAGGCGGCCGCCGCGCCTTCCACATCGCCAGCCGCCAGCAACTCGCGGCCGGTGGCGACCGGGTCGGGGTGGCTGGTCAGTTCAGGCGGGGCCGGCAGGGGCAGCGCGCCCGGTTGCGGGGCGTTGCCTTCGCCGCCGGCCGGTTGGTTCGGGTCCGGCGTGGCAAAGGGCGACTGGCCGAGCGAGACCGGCGTGGGTTGCCCGGCCGCCCGGTCTCCACGCAGGCTGCGTAACAACGCCCCGCCCGCCAGCGCCGCCACCAGCAGGAAGACCAGCCCGCCGCCGATGAAGAGCGGCAGCAGATTACGTTTTTTGGCCGGGGCTGGCGCGGCGGCCGCCGCCGGTGCGGCTGCGGTTTGAGCGGGTTCGGTGGCCGCCGGCGCGCCGAGTACGGCTGCCAGAGCGGCTTCGCGCGGCAGCACGCCGGTTGGGTCGGTGGTGGCGGATGGGGTCGCGGGGGCGGCGGCGGCCGCGGTTTGCACGGTCGAGAGGTTGGCGGCTGACCAGTCGCCATGCTCGCCGAGGGCGGCTTGCAGGGCTTCGGCCAGTTCGCCGGCGCGCTGGTAGCGGTCGGCGGGGCTCTTGGCGAGGGCTTTCAGCACAATGCGCTGTACTTCTTCGGGCAGGTCAGGGCGTTTGGCGCGCGGCATCGGCAGCGGCTCCACGATGTGCTTGACCACCACCGCCATCGGCGTTTCGGCGGTGTAGGGCACTTCGCCCACCAGCATTTCGTACAGCATCACGCCCAGGGCATAGATATCGGTGCGGTGGTCCACCGCCTCGCCGCTGCCCTGCTCCGGCGACATGTAGGCCGGGGTGCCAACTGTCATGCCGGACTGGGTGAGCAAACTACCGCCGACCATGCGCGCCAGGCCAAAGTCCGTGAGCAAGGCCCAGTCTTTTTTGGGCATCAGAATGTTGCTGGGTTTGATATCGCGGTGCACGACGTCTTCGCCGTGGGCGTAGTCCAGGGCGCTGGCAATCTGGGCCATCAGGGCGCTGATTTCGCGCAGGGTCATCGGCCCGGCTTCCATGTGTTCCTTGAGCGTGCCGGCGGGGACGTATTCCATGACGATGTAGGGGTATTCGCCTTCCTCGCCAAAGTCCATCACGACGAGGATGTTGGGGTGGCGCAGTTTGGCGATGGAGCGGGCTTCGCGCTTGAAGCGCGTGGTGAAGGAATCATCCTGCTTGGCGAAGTAGGGCGGCATAACCTTAATCGCCACTTCGCGCTCCAGCGAGGGCTGGTAGGCTTTGAAGATGGTCGCCATGCCGCCCTTGCCGATTTGTTCTACAATCTGGTAGGTGCCAAAGGTCTTGCCGATGAGTTCCTGCATGTTACGCTCCACGCGTCACTAGCCGGGTAAATTGGCCGGATTCTATCACTTGTGGCCGGATGGCGTGGCCGTAATTTACAGCGGGGAGTGGCTAAGTTTGTGGGCCACAGTGGGCTTCAGCCCACTGTCTGACCCAATCTAAATGCACCAGACAGCGGGCTTTAGCCCGCTGTTGCTGGTTGCCAACCCTGGAAGTCCATTAATGTTTCCACTCCCTTACAGCGGGGATTGCCGATATCCGCCGGATGTTTAGTTGGAGTCGAGGCTTTAGCCGAGGTTCCGACCTGTTCTCCGCTAAAGCGTCGACTCCTGTCCCATCCAAACTGGACAATCCCCTACAGCGGCGCGGCCTGCTATAAAAAGCGAGGGCGACTGTCTTTTTAGACAATCGCCCTCGCTCTGCTCTTAAGATAGGCCTACTGCAAGACCTGCCATTGCTCAATCCCGAACGGGGTGAGAACCTGAAGGGTCAGACCATCTGCCGAGAGCGACAACCCCCAGACGTCCGTTATGTTCAGGTCTGCCAGCAACGCCCCCGAAGCGGCGTCAAAGACGCGGTCGTTCACAACCACCAGGTCGGCGGTGAACAGACTGACCGGCTGCTCCTGGTTGGGGAAGAAACCCTGGTTGGCCGCGGCCACCGGGTCGCCTTCAAATACCCGGCCATCGGCATCTGCCTCAAAGCTCACCAGCAGGGCGCCATCCGCCACATTGATCAGGCTGCCATCCTGCAGGAGCAGGGCCGTGCCATCGGCGTTAAAAATCATCGGCTGGCAGGTGGCCGCCACCGACCGGGTGCCTTCGGCATAGGAACGCACGCTGATTGTGCCAGCCCCCAGCACACAGGTGGCGTAGCCCAGCCCCTGTGGGTGCAGAATCGTGTAGGCGTGCAGGTCACTGGTGGCGAACAGCACCGAGGCGGGGGCGTCTGACTTAATAATTCGCTGTGAAGCCCAATCTTTTACGCACAGCAGGGTCAGCCCAGCCTGGTCGGCAGTGCAATTGCCCAGACCGTAGTCGGTGGCGATAATTGTTCCGGTGGCCGCGTCCCAGAAATCGGTCTGTGACTGGAAGGTCCACCCATCGGTGGTCACCCCTTCGGTTGCCAGGCCGCCATTCGCCAGCCATTGAACCGCGCCGGCTTGCATAAATCCTGGCAGGGCTACCGGCAACTCCACGTCAAATTCTCCCGCCGCAGGGTCATAGACATAACTGCCCATCAGGTTGGACCAGGTCACCTGGCTGCCATCCGGGCTGAAGCGGCTTTCCCCCCCGACGGTGTACGTCTCGGAAGAGGCCAGCAGCGAGCCATCGGTCAGGCTGTGCAGGTACATGCTGCCGTCGGTTTTAATCATCAACAGGCTGGAGCCATCCGGCGCGGTCAGGCCAATGATGAGATCACTAACCTGGTAGCCGGGGAAGCTGAACTTCAGTTCCGCCGTCAACAGGTTCTGGACGCCCACATCGGTTACAAACGTGTAGTGGTCATCAAAGTTGGGGTTTTCGCCAACATTCCACCGCCCAATGGTCTGCTGCCAGAACACGATGGCATTTTCCAGATCGCCCGGTAGATAATAGGCTATCAGGTGCGCCAGGTGGTCCACACAGGTTTCAACTCCGCAGCCGCGCTCAATGGTGTAGCCGCCAGCGAAGGAATTCACAACTGTTCCGGTAGCGATTTCAATCACTGAAATTCCGTTTCTATCCTGGTCTACCACGAACTGACCATCGCTGGTCAGAGCGGGCTTTGTCCAGGACTGGCGGGCGTACACTTCGGCTCCGGTAGCGGCATCATAGATCCAGAACATACCGCCATCGCCGAGCAGAAGGTGAGAGCCGCTGCCAGTAAAGAACATGTAAATCAGACTGTCGCCGGGCGGGCTGATTTCAATCGTTGTGCCGCTGGCCAGGTCCACCAGCTCAACTAAAGCGCTGCTTACCAAACGGGCGCTGGCCGCCCCGCTGGGGCTGACCTGCAGGCGGCCATTGAGGGTGAGCGGCGTGCCGGTGGCTTCGCTTTCTCCGCTGGCCGGGTCAATCAGCACCAGCAGCCCGTCCTGGGCTACCGCCAGGCGGCCATCCAGCAAAACGTTAAGCAACGTGCCGGGGTAAGAGGCTACCGGCGAAAGGTCGGCGGCCAGCAGTACCTCCACCCCGGTGGTGGAGCGCAGAGCGATGAATTGACCATCGGGTGTGAATGCGCCCACAATTCCGGGCGCATCCGCTTTTGAAGCCAGTTCGGGCTGGCGCGGCAGTTCCATCAATCCCGTGTAAGCAAGGCTGGCGGCATTGGCGGCGGTGATGGGCTGCGGCACAAGCTGGGGGGTGGCGGTGGCTTCCGGGGTGGGTTCCGCCGTGGGTTCTTCCGTCACGTTGGATGCCGCCAACGTGGGTGATACCGCCGCCTCCTGAGTGGCGGCGGGTGGGCTGGCACAGGCAGAGACCACCAGCAGTAGTGCAGATATAGCAAACAAACGCGTGAAACGAAACATGTACTACCTCCTCATCCATAAATCACGAGTGGCCCGAACGAAAGGCAATGCCGAAACGTCCGGGCCACAGGGCCAAATTCGCGAGATTATAGTCCTGTTGTCAAGATTTTGCTGGACGAATTTTGGCCGAAAAGGCCACGCGCGCGGCGGCAGGGGAGGGCGCGCCCGCGAGGGCTGGGGTGGGTATAATGCAGTAATCGTTACGCGCATTTTCCAGAATAATTGCGGAAATAAGGAGAGAGAGGGTAATCAATGATCGAGTATTACATCCGCCATCAAGAAACTATCTTAATGGTTGTTTTTCCGGTATTTATCTTTTTTGAATTCAGACGAGCCTGGAAAATTCTCTACAAGGGTGAGGTGGCTTTCTACACTGGGATTGCGACCATGTTAGCTGCTCTTCATTTGCTGGGGTTTAACAAGGTCAGCGATTCGCTGACTGCCAGAATGTCGCAACCGGACTATCAGAAAAACGCCGGTCGAATTGGATTTGTGGTTGGTAGTCTGCTATCCGTTGGTTGGGTAGTTAACTTGTCTATCTGGGATTGACGTGAAGTGCCAGTGAAATCATCTATTCTGATTTTCGTTGTTGTGTTGCTCTTTGGGGCGGCTTGCAGCCCGGTTCAAATTGAGCCAGCAGGCACGTTACCAGCTACCCGTACACCCGAGGTAATTCCGGCGAACATAAATCCGACGGCCTCCGCACCTGCGGGCAACCCCACGCTTCAGCCAGCACAGAACGAAGAGTTCTTGATGTTCAGCATAATGCCTGCTGAAGTGGATTTGGAAAGCCTGTTGGATGCAGAAACTATGCTTTTAGTGAGGGAATTTGGTTCCAACCGAGTTGGACTGATTGACCAATCAGGTATGTTTTCTCCCCTACTGGAGAAAAGCGAATATCGCGAACTGAGCTTTTTTGCGCTCAATCCCGCGCGAAATGCGTTTTTGTTCAGGGGTTCAAAGGGTGAGAGAGTACCAAACACTATAGCTGTTTACAACCTTTGGATGTTGTCTCTTTTAGACAACACCAAGAGCGTGATATTTAGCAATCTGGTAGGTGCACAGGATGTAATTTGGACGCCAGATAATGAAATTGAGATCTGGGACTCCCATAATGATTCCGAATGTCCAATCCGTATTGGCTACGTTAATCCTGAAACTCAAACTCTTATTGCAGATGAAGGGTTTCTTTTGTTGGAAACCTGGCCGAACTGTGATTTGCCGCCAATCTATTCCCCTTCTGGTCAATATCAGGTAATCAGGCAACATTGGTACATCTATGATTTCAAGACAGACCAGAAGTCATACATCATGGATTGGGAAGAAGCCGCGTCTTTTTATTGGCGATCATCCATAAATTGGATCAGCGAAAGTGCGCTGGCTGTAGTTGCACCAATCTGGAGAGATCGAGCAGTTTATTATGATTTCAACCTATCTGTTGATGAAGCAAAGAACCCGGAATTTCCTCTTAAGTCGTTTGTTTTTCCTTCAAAAATATCCAAATCTACGGAAGCAATTGTATTTGTGGATATTGAGACTCAGCGGTTTGGTTTAGACCTTTATGTTCAAGATGCAGAATTTCCATACTTCTATATCGTTGACACGTTAAACAATACGGTTACTGAATATCCTTTCAGTAGATACGCGCTGGATGGTATCGAAGGCAGTTCCTGGGTATTGGCGCTGGAATTACCTGATGGCCTACTTGGATGGACATTGAACAATGAACAAGGACATCCATTATTGACGGTTCTGTTTTCCCCGGCAGATGGCACGTATGCAAAACTGCCAAACTATGGCCTGATTGATTGGGTGCACGCACCGTAAGCCCACCCCTCGACGTTAATGTCAAATACCGACCGAAGGCTATCGTAGATGAAGTTGATTCCTGACAAGCGAGAATTTCACTCTTTGTTCATTGTGATTGGTCTGCTTGGGGTTGTCCCAATCGCAGCAGCACTCCTGCTGGTTTCATACAAGACCAACAATGTGGACATGCTTGCGAGCCAATTGTTCTTTTTGATCGCCGCGTTATGGCTTGTCACTTTTGGTTACTTAGGACGAAAAATGTTGACAGCTTACAAGATGATTGTGGTTGCTACCCATTCACACATCCACATTGGAGAAAAAATATATTCCATGGCCGATTTAAAGAAGGTCAAAATAATGCGAGCGGGCATTCAATTGGAGTTCGGAAAAACCAACTTTGGGATAAGTCCGATTCTCTACAGGAATGCCGAAGAATTCGTCGAATTCATTCTTGACAATTGCCCGGACCATGTTGAATTTTTGACAAACATAGAAGAGTTCAAGAACCAATCTATGTAGCATTTAAATTTGCACTGAATCGTTTACATTAACTTTTTACACCTCCTTTCCCCCCATTTTCACCCCAAGAACCCTCAAAATTCAACCAAATATAAAGAAATTCAAACTTCACCTTAGAAAAACTTAAGAATTTCTTGACAATCGCTAACTATTCGCTATAATCAGGTCAGATTGATTAAGCGTATGTTTTAACTACCCCAGGAGGCCGGCATGAAAACCACCCCCCGCACCCCCCTCTTCCCGCCCGGCTGGCTCAAAAGCCTGTGGCGGCGGCTGGTTTCCGTCCGGCGTCCGCATCACACCTTCACCGTGGGTGGCTACGGCCACACCAAGTAAGGAGCCGGCCCACTATGTACCCCCTCCTCGGCGACTGCCCGGTGTGCGGCGGCGAACTGGCCGTCACCACCCTCGCCTGCCGCCAATGCGACACCACCATCCAGGGCCGCTTCAGCGCCGGGCCCTTCAGCCAGCTCAACCCGCAGCAGTTGGAGTTCGTGGAACTCTTCGTGCGCAATGAAGGCAAAATCACCCGCATGGAAGCCGAACTCGGCCTGTCCTACCCCACCATCCGCAACCGCCTGCATGAAATCATCCGCGCCCTCGGCTACGAACCCGGCGGCGAAGAACCCGCCGGCCTCAACGAAGAAGCCCGCCGCGACATCCTCGAAAGCCTGGAAAACGGCAAAATCAACTACGAAGAAGCCATGCGTCTGTTGAAGGAAAGCGAGTAAAAGCCATGATGGACCAGATCGTCTACGAAACCACCGACGAGCCGCAAGTGACCATTGACCACGCCCGCGGCAACCTGCACCTGCGCGGCTGGGACCGCAACGAAATCCGCATTGATGCCGCCCTGGAAGATGCCGTGCAGTTTGAAGGCAGCCCCGGCGCGGTTAAAATCAGCGCCGAAGCCGGCATGGTCATCCGCCTGCCCTCCGCCAGCCGCGTCACCGTTGGCCAGGTCACTGGCGAAATGCTGGTCAAGAACCTGGAAGGCGCGGTGCAGGTGGAGACGGTGCGCGGCCAGTTGCTGGCCAAGAACGCCGGCCCGCTGGCCGCCCGGGAAGTGTACGGCAACCTGATTGTCAAGCAAACCGATGGCGAATTAACCTGCGAGCAGGTACACGGCAACGCCATGCTGCGCGATATTGACGGCCGCGTGCACATTCAGGAAGTGCACGGCAACCTGGCCCTGAAAGGCATGAGCCAGGGCATGGAAGTCATGGCGCGCGGCAACATCAGCCTGCACCTGGACCTGGAACCCGGCCAGCGCTACGCCGCCACCGCCCATAACAACCTCTCTTTCCGCCTTGCCTCCGGCGCCAGCGCCCGCGTCCAGTTGCGCTCCAAACTGGGGCAGATACGGGTGAGTATGCCGGATGAAAACCTCACCCTCGCAGAAACCGAATACAGCCTGACCCTCGGCGGTGGCGAAAGCGAACTGGAACTGGAAGCCCACGGCCGCCTCGACTTCAGCAGCGTGAGCAAAGCCACCGATTTTGAAGATGAAGACTTCACCTTTGAATTTGAAGAAGACTACTCCAACCTGGCCGAAGAAATCACCGAGCAAATCAGCGAGCAAATTGAAGCCCAGATGGAAAGCCTCAACGAACAGTTGAGCAGCATGTTTGACAACCTCGAAGGCATGGGCGGCAAACGCCGTGAACTGGAACGCAAACTCGCCAGCAAGCAGCGCGATATAGACCGCAAACTGGCCGAAGCCCGCCGCGCCGCCGACCGGGCCGTGCGCCGCGCCCGGGTGGATGACTACCGCCAGCGGCGCGGCGGCAAGGCCCGCCCCGCCAGCGCCCCCATCAGCGATGATGAACGCCTGCTGATTCTCAAGATGCTGGAAGAGGGCAAAATTGGCGTGGCCGAAGCCGACCTGCTGCTGGCCGCCCTGGAAGGCAAAGCCCCCGGCGCACCTGCCATGCCCGCCATGCCGGCGATGCCTGCCATGCCCGCGATGCCGGATATGCCGGAAATGCCCGAACCGCCGGAGCCGCCTGAACCACCGGCGCCTGCCAAGCCGCGCTTTGGCAAGGGCAAAACCCGCACGGAGGAAGAAAGCGAATGAGCGAAAACGAACGCCTGCGCATTCTGGAAATGATTGAACGCGGCGAACTCACCCCCGCCGAGGGAATTGCCCGCATGGCGGAGTTGGGCCAACCGGCCGCCGCGGCGGCCGAAAGCCCGATGAGCGTGCTGGAAAAAATTGAGCGCGGCGAAATCAGCCCGGACCAGGCCATTGCCCAGTTGGGCGGCGGCGGGCCACAACCCACCCCCGAAGCACAGACCGGCGAGCACATTGAAATCCTCACCCCGTCGCCGGGCAGCAAAGCCCCCGTGACGGATGAGGAAATGGACCGCTGGCGCCGCTGGTGGCAAACCCCGCTCTATGTGGGGCTGGGGATTGTGCTGCTGGCCTCCTACTGGATGTACAGCGCCTGGGAAAGCGCCGCCGGCTGGAGTTTCTGGTTCGTGTGCGCCTGGCTGCCGCTGTCTCTCGGCCTGCTGCTCATCCTGCTAAGCTGGGCCAGCCGTGGCGGCACCTGGCTGCATGTGCGCGTCAACGAGCCCGCCAAAGAAGGCAAGTCCGGCACGCGCGTGGCCGTCAGCATGCCCCTGCCGCTCACCCTCGCCACCTGGGGACTGCGCAACTTCGGGCATTTGATTCCCAACCTGCCCCAGACCGCCGTGGATGACGCCCTGGTGGCCCTGGCCCACAGCAGCCGCAGCGGCGCCCCGCTTTATGTTCAGGTTAATGATGACGACGGTTCCCACGTCGAAGTGTACATCGGCTAAACAGATTAAGGAGGTTCCCATGATGGCAACCAGTGAAGAACGCATGAAAATCCTGCAGATGGTGCAGGACGGGAAGATTTCGGCCGAGGACGGCGCCAAGTTGCTGGCGGCCCTCACCGAAACCCAGAACCGCGGCAACCGCCCGGTGGTGGCCCGCGGCGGCCCGGCCCGCTACATGCGGGTGCGCGTGACCGACACCTTCAGCGGCAAGACCAAGGTCAGCGTCAATTTACCCATGACTTTGGTGGATGCCGGCCTGAACATCGCCTCGAACTTCGTCCCGGATATCGAAGGCTTCGACATGAACCAGATTAGCGAAGCCATCCACAGCGGCCTGACCGGCAAGGTCGTGGACGTGATGGACGAAGACGACGGCGAACACATTGAAGTCTTCATTGAATAGGCGGCCGCGATGACCGAAGACACCCGATTTGAACAGCAGTTCAGCGTAGGCAGCCCGGCCGTGCTGCGGGTCAAGAACATCCGCGGCCCGGTCATCGTGGAGCCGCACGCTGAACCCAGCATCCACATCCTCGCCATTCGGCGTGACGAAACCGGCAACGCCGAGCGCACCCTCGTCAGCCTGACCCAGGATGAAAACGGCGACGTCCTCGCCAGCACGGACTACGAAGACCACTTCTTCGGCATCAGTAACCCCTGCGAGGTGCACTACACCATCCGCACCCCGCGGGAAACCCATCTGCGGGTGCGCCAGGTCTCCGGCAACACCCGCGCCCACGGCCTGGCGGGCAAGCTCAAAATCAAATCCGTCAGCGGCCCGATTCAGCTTGCGGATATGGAAGGCGAGCTGGTCATCGGCACCGTCAGCGGGGCGCTGGAAGCCCGTACCCTGCGCGGCCCGCTGGAAGTGGATAGCGTCTCCGGCCGCGTCACCGTACTGGAATCCGACCTGCCTGAAGTCCTGGCCAAGACCGTCAGCGGCCGGGTAACCCTGCAAACCCCGCTGGGAGCCGGGCCGTACAAATTCACCAGCGTCTCGGGCGGCGTCAGCCTCATCATCCCCGCCGAGCAGGGGTGCCGCGTCCACGGCCACACCACCAGCGGCCACTTCCGCACGGATTTGATGGGCACGCGTGGCAACCATAGCCGCCGCAGTTGGGACCTGGACCTGAATGGCGGCGGGCCGGAAGTGCGTTTCAAGAGTGTCTCCGGCAATTTGCGTTTGCTGAACCACCCCGACTCGAACCCGCGCGGGATTAAGTTTCAGGCCGCCGAATCCGCCGATCGCCTGCAAGTGCTGGAAAAAGTACGCAGCGGCGAAATCAGCGTGGAAGACGCCCTGCGCGCCCTGCAATAAACCATCACCCATCATGGAGTACCCCAACCCCGCCCCCCGGCGGGGTTTTTTTGTGGCCGCCCAACCGAACCGGAAGGTGGCAAGAAACCAAAGGCATTTCGGAAATCACCCCGTAGCCTAGCCCCTTGTGGGCGTTTCTTTTCTATCTCGGTTAGAAGCGCTTTGCCGCGGGTATACTCAAGCCATGACCCTCGCCCTGCACGAATTCAACCCCACCCCGGAAGAAATCCGGGCCGCCTGCGCCGGCGGTCTGCCGGAGGCCGCCGAAGAAGGCCTGCGCCTGTTCAATGCCCGCCAGTACTGGCACGCCCATGAAGCGCTGGAAGCCGCCTGGCTGGCCGAGCCGGGCGCAGCGCGCGGCCTGTACAAGGGCATCTTGCAGGCCGGGGTGATGTTTTTGCACATTGAACGCCAGAACTATCTGGGGGTGATGAAGATGCACGCCCGCAGCGCGGTGTGGCTGGCCCCCTGGCCGGAGACCTGCCGCACGGTGCAGGTCGGTCAGTT
>CAZEQN010000016.1:1703-8727 GCA_964514335.1 uncultured Anaerolineaceae bacterium | reverse complement strand
TGTGGCCGCCGCCCTGGCCGAGGCCCGCCGCCTGGGGCCGGAAGGGTTGGCGGCTTTCCCGGCCGGGCTGTTCCCGCAAATCCGGCGCGCGCCATAGAGCGCGGGGGATTTGTAAATCGACCTGTAGCCTTAGCCCTGGTGGGCGTCGCCGTAGGGGCGTAGCATGCTACGCCCAAACCCTTGCAATAGAAATTCATAGCCAGACAGAGATGTGACATCATCGGTGCAGGGGTCGAGCGTAGCTCGACCCCTACAAAACCCGCGGATATGGAAAATTTCCAACACGCACCTGCTTGTTCCCCCCATTACTCCTCCAACCACACGCGGAAGAACTCGCCCAAATCCTGCCCCGATACCTCCTCCATCACGGCGATAAAATCCGCATCCGAGGCGGTGGCGCCGCCAAAGCGCGCCAGGTACAGCCGCAGGCCTTCAAAAAAGGCCGCATCCCCGATTTCCTGTTGCAACGCATACACCAGCGCCGCGCCCTTAAAGTAACTTTCCTGACCAAACAGATTGCCGGGCGTAAGGTCATTGAGCGGTTCCAGGTTGGGGACGGAGTTGAGGAACTCGGTCAGCGACTCCATCTCGGCCGCAAACCCGGCCGGGTCGTCGCGGTATTCCCACAGAATCTGAAAATAGGTGGCAAAGCCCTCGTTGCGCCACATCTCGCCCCACGAGTGCAGGCTGACCGAGTTGCCGAACCACATGTGCGCCAGTTCGTGAATTAACACCGCGTCTTCAATCATAAAAGTCGAGAGCGCCACCAGCGTCTGGGTTTCCAGCGTGATGCCGCCGCTCTGCACGGTGACATAGCCATAGGCCTCAAACGGGTAGGGGCCGAGCATGTCTTCCAGCCAGGGGATGGCCTCTTCGGTGCGGCGCAGGGCGGCCGCCAGTTCGCTGCGGCTTTCCGGCAGGGTGTACGAGCGCAGCGTGACCCCATTTTGCACCCGGCTTTCCAGCAACTCCAGTTTCCCCACCGCTACCGTGGCGAGGTAGGGCGCCATCGGGTAGTCGTGCTGCCAGATGAAGGTCGTACCCTCCGGGCCGGGGGTTTCACTTTGCAGCAGGCCATTGGCCACGGCGGTAAAACCTTCCGGGGCCAGCAACTCAAAGCGGAAGCTGGCCTTGTCGCGCGGGTGGTCATTGGCCGGGAACCAGTAGCGCGCCCCATCCGGCTCGGAAACCACAAAGAGCATTTCGGGGCTTGGGAAGAACATGCCCAGCGAAGGCGCAAAGGGCACAAAGGGCGAAGGCCGGCGCACGACCTCGCCCTGATAGTCAATCTGGATGGTGAGCAGGTCGCCGGCCGGGCGCGGCTCATCCAGCGCAATCACGATTTTGTCCGCCGTACGGTAATACTCGGCCAGTACGCCGTCAATGGTCAGGGACTGAACCGCAAAACCGATGAAGTCCAGGGCGAACTCGTCCAGTGTGGCCGCCGTAACAAGCGCGGTCAGGGTGGCGCGGCCGCACAGCCAGCCCTGCGGCCGCGGGTCCAGCGTGAGGGCCAGGGTGTACTGCTGCACGTCATAACCCAGGTTGCCCAATTCGGGGGCGTAGGGGTCGCCGATGCTGGCATGCGGCGGGTTGGCGGGCAGGCTGTCGTAGATGGGGCGCGGGGCGCTGCCGGGGGTGCAGGCCGCCAGCGGGGGCGGGGTCGCTGCGGCGGGGTTGGCCGTGGGCGCGGCAAGTGTGGCCGACTCGACGGGTTGGCCGCTGAACGGCGCCATCACGGTCTGGCAGGCGAGGCCCGCCAGCGCCAGCGCCGCCAGCCCCGACGCTGCCTTGTGGAGTGCAGGTTGTTTCATTTAATTCTCCCGTGCCGGGTAAAACTGGAGGATGGCCGGGGCGACATCTGCCAGGGTGCGCAGATTGGCGCAGAACTGCGCCCGCAACTGCGGCGCGCCAATCACCAGGCCGGGTACCGGGTTGTCTGTGTGGCGGCGGGTATTCATGTCTTCCAGATTGCCATGGTCGGAGGTCAGCAATATCAGGCCGGCATCATCCTCCCAGGCCGCCAGCAGGCCGCCCAGCACGCTGTCAAAACTTTCCAGCAGGCGGATGGCTTCGGCCGTGTCCTGGCGGTGGCCGGCATAGTCGCTGAACCAGTATTCAAAGAAGGCAAAGTCATAGGCGCGGACCAGGTCGGCCAGCGCCTGCCCGGCGGCCGGGCCTGCCAGCACGGGCATGTCTTTTGGCCCGATGAATTGCCGCCAGCCCTCGCCAGTGAAGTCGGCCGTCAGGGCCGTGCCGTTGGCGAGGTCGGTTTGGGTCTTGAGCGCCAGCCCGGCTTCGGTTACCGCCAGCGGGATGGCCGAGTACAGCCGTTTGCCACTTTCAATGCCGTCGAAATAGCCCTGCGGGTAGGCATTCAGCAGGGCGGCAGTATAGCCGCGCCCGCCGAGTTCGGAAAACAAAGTACCCTTGCGGATTTCATCCGCCACCGGCGGGTTGGGCTTGGGTCCGTAATGCTCGCCCACCGCCTGCGGGATGTTGCGGCCGGTGAGCAACGCCGCCTGCCCGGTAGCGGACTGCGGCAGCCCGGCCACGCCCAGGTTGGGGTCCAGCGCCAGCAGGGTGGCGCGCGGGGTTTCCAGCGGAGCGCTGCCCGCCACCAGTTTGCGCCCGCCCAGCAGGGCGTGCAGGTGCGGCATGCGGGCCGCCGCCAGCGGGTTGCTGGCCGGGTCGTCCGGCCCGAGGCCGACGCCATCCATAAACAGGAACAGAAATTTCATCAGGGGGGAGTCTCCGGGGGCGATTGTACCGCGAAGGGAAAGCGGGTATGAGTAACGGGTAACGAGAGATGAGTAACGAGTGATGGGTAATTGGTAAATGGCAATTGGTAATTGCTGTCTTGCAAGGATGCTGATAGAGGAACCCTTGTTACCCTGAACGAATGGGGTTGGGCGAAGCCCAACTCCTAAGCAAACGCCAAAGGCGTTTACCAGCGAAGGGTCGCGAGTCGGGATTGTTTTCCAGTGAGCCAGTCTGTAGAAGGGGTTTGGCCGCGATCCCTCGCTGCGCTCGGGATGACAAAGGTTGTGGTGAAGGCTGTCTGCAACAGAGTAATTAGGAACTTGCAATGCGTGTTTACGGAGGAGGAAAGTTAAGACAGCGGGCTGAAGCCCGCTGCGACTTAAAAATATCCCGCGTTTGACAACCGCATGACTCATACCGCCTCACCCCGCACCCGTAGTATGATTTGATTTCAACCCGGTATTCACGCGAGGTGCAGGATGGAATTGAGCGACCTGTTTTTTCAACGCTATGATGTGCTCTACAGCTTCTGGCTGGAGGGCGTGTGGGAAATGGTCCCGGAAGAGCAGTTACGCCAACGGCCGCACCCCAAGGTCAATTCCATTGTGTGGAATCTGTGGCACCTCATCCGGGTGGAAGATGCCGGCCTGAACCGCTTCGTGACCGATGGCGTGCAGGTCTTTGATACCGGCGGCTGGGGCGAGAAGATTAACCTGCCCATGCGGCACAACGGCAGCGGCATGACCTTTGCCGAAGTGGACGACTTGAGCGCCGCTGTAAACATCCCCGCCCTGCGCGAGTATTCCGGCGCGGTGGTGGCCCAAACCCGCCGGGTGCTGGCTGGCCTTACGCTGGCCGACCTGGGCGCAACCCTCACCGAGGAGTATGTCCGCAAGCTGGTCATTGATGAAGGGCTGGGGCATTCGAACCCCGATGGCCTGATTGCCAATTACACCGGCTGGACCAAGGGCAAGTGCCTGATGAACTTCGGCATGACCCACCCCTACCAGCATGTCGGCGAAATCGGCGTGATTGCCAGCCTGCTGGGCGTGGAGTTTGATTAATCTATATTGATTTGTTGCAGACATAATAGTCCCAATTCTTGTCATCCCGAGTAAGCCGACGCTGCGAAGCAACGCTCGGCCAAACGAGGGATCGCGACCGGCGCCTTCTATCAGACCGGCTCACTGGAATACAATCCTGATTCAAGTCCCTCCGATTTGATTTCCCTCTTTGACACATCGCCCCCCTTCTTTTAGAATAGAACCACTGCTTAACAGGCGAGCCAGGGTGGAGCCTTTGCCTTTGTTGGGCTGTGACTTGGCCGCATAGCCCGCCAAAAGCGTCGGTTCCACCTGCCGTCTCCGGGCAGCAGGCTGGGACCGTTTGTGTCTCACCACATCCCACTTTTGGAAGGGCTTGCTCACATGAAAGAGTACACAACTGACAAGATCCGCAACATCGCCATGGTTTCGCACAGCGGGGCCGGTAAGACGATGCTGGCGGATGCCCTGCTCTTCACCACCGGGGCCATTACCCGCATTGGCAAAGTCGAAGATGGCAGCACCACCGGCGACTTTGACGATGAAGAAAAGCGGCGCGGCATTTCGCTCTCCACCGCCCTCATCCCGGTCGAATACAACGATTTCAAAATCAACCTGCTGGATACGCCCGGCTACTCGGACTTCGTCGGCGAGGTCATCTCGGCCCTCGGCGTTTCGGATGGCGCTCTGGTAGTGGTCGATTCTGTGGCCGGCGCCCAGGTAGGCACCGAGGTCGCCTGGGAATACTGCGACCAGTTCAGCCTGCCGCGCTTCGTGCTCATCAACCGCATGCACCGTGACAATGCCAACTTCAACGGCGCCATGGAATCTGTCCAGCGTCTCACCAGCGAACGCCTGATTCCGGTGCAGTTGCCCTGGGGCGAAAAAGCCGACTTCAAGGGCATCATTGACCTGCTGGATATGAAAGCCTACCCGGTCGGTGGCGGGGCAGGGCAGGAGATCCCGGCCGAGATGGCCGATGAAGCCAATGTGGCCCGCCAGGCCCTGATTGAAGCCGCCGCCGAAGGCGATGACACCCTGCTGGAAAAATACCTCGAAGGCGGCGTACTGACCGCCGATGAAATTCTGCGCGGCTTGCAGGAAGTCATCCAGCACAATCTGTATGTGCCGGTTTTTCTGGCGGATGCCAGCGACCAGGTTGGCCTTAAGCAATTGATGAACGCCTTCACCATCCTGCTGCCCTCCCCGGCCGAAGCCCCCGCCCGCACTGCCGCCGGAGCCAAAGGCGCCGAAGAACTGAAAGCCAGCGATGCCGGTCCGCTGGCCGCCTATGTCTGGAAAACCACCGCTGACCCGTTCGTGGGCAAGATTACCTATTTCCGCTTGCAGTCCGGCCTGCTGAAATCCGAAGGCCGGGTGTGGAACCAGACCCGCGAAGTGGAAGAACGTCTGGCCAACTTAAGCGTGCTGCGCGGCAAGGAGCAGATGCACGTGGCGACCATGCACGCCGGCGACCTGGGCGTGGTGCTCAAACTGGGCGAAACCGAAACCGGCGACACCCTGTGCGATAAAGGCCACCCGCTCACCCTGCCCGCGCCCAATTACCCCAATGCGCTTTATCGCGTGGCGGTCACGCCCAAGACCCAGCAGGATGCCGCCAAAATGGGCCAGACCCTCTCGCGCATTTGCGGTGAAGACCTGACCCTCTCCTGGCACAACGAAGCCGCCACCCGCCAGACCATTTTGCAGGGCATGGGCGACCAGCACATTGATGTCGCCATCCGCAAGGCCGAAAGCAAGTTCCAGGTCGGGCTGGAAATTCACCCGCCGCGCGTACCCTACCAGGAAGCCATCACCAAACCCGCCAGCGCCCAGTACCGCCACAAGAAACAAACCGGCGGCGCCGGGCAGTTTGCGGAGGTGCATTTGCGGGTCGAGCCGCTGGCGGACGGCGAGTTCGAATTCGCCAATGAGGTCGTGGGCGGGGCGATTTCCAGCAACTTCATGCCCGCCATTGAAAAGGGCGTGCGCAGCGTGCTGGAGAAGGGCGTGATTGCCGGTTACCCGGTCAAGAGTGTGCGTGTAGCCGTGTTTGATGGCAAGGAACACCCGGTGGATAGCAAGCCGGTGGCCTTTGAAACCGCCGGCCGCAACGCCTTCAAGGAAGCCTTCCGCGAGGGCGGCCCGGTGCTGCTGGAGCCGATTATGAATGTGCGCATCACCGTGCCGGATGACCACATGGGCGATGTGCTGGGCGACCTGAACACCCGCCGCGCCCGCGTGCAGGGCATGGACAGCGACAAGGGCAAGAGCATCGTCAACGCCCATGTGCCGCTGGCCGAGATGCTGCGCTACACCACCGAGCTGCGCTCACTGACCGGCGGCCGCGGCATCTTCACCATGGAGCATGACCACTACGAGACCGTGCCGCACAATGTGGCCCAGGAAATCATCGCCCAGAAGGAAGACGACGAAGAGGAAGAATAAAGTTTGCTTTACGACTGCACAATAAAACAGCCGCCTCGGATTGCCGGGGCGGCTGTTTTTGCTCCGCAATCCTAAAGATGCACTACCCTAAAACAATGATGAAAAGCATAACGAGAGTATAGGCTGCAAAGAAAGCTCCGCCAAGGTAATTCTTCCACTTCTTTGCTCTACCTATCAGGGGAATCAGGATGGCTAAATAGCCAAACAAGAAAACTACTGCGGCGACGATAAACCACCCTTCAGATTGCGGCCATACCTCGGTATAAAGGAAATATAAGGCAGCGAGAATTCCCCAGTGCCTGTAAATGCCTTTCTGCTGCAGCAATCCAATTCCAAGTATGAATTTGGCCAACAAAAGATAGATGATGCTGATGTAATCTCCCAATTGAGCCCCATCTACGGCGTACAGGAGAATTATGAAGAAGGCTTGCAAAAGGAAATAAATCCCGGAGTTGCGCAGCGAAAGCAATCGCTCGCGAAACTCACTTCGGAAAGTGCGCACTTCATCGGTGTCCGGCATTGTTTCAGAAATTTTGTAGAGAGTCTTTGTCAAAGCCAGTTGGCTTTCGCTATACCGCGCATCTTCAAGGACCAATTCCTGAAAAATGTAATCTCCCCGACTTACTTCGGCAAATCGCTTGGCTCGTTCAATCCATTTGGCTCCCCGAACCCTTATTTTCAATGTATCCCCCAGAAGCTTGAGGACAAGTGTATTGGTAAGCGATTTCCACTCTGCAGAAATCAGTGCCGAGCGGGGGATGCGAATCAGC
>CAZEQN010000016.1:0-1693 GCA_964514335.1 uncultured Anaerolineaceae bacterium | reverse complement strand
ACTGGAATTAAGCAGACCAAGTCGAAAAACGATATTCTTGTTGGTAAGGCCAATAAATGGACTAAGGTACTGGTGAAAGGTGCCAAGGAAAAACTCAAGGAGTTGTTCATCGCCGTCAAGTGACCGTTCTATGAGGGCCTCAGCCTTTTCAGGGTTTATTGCAGAAGCGAATAACATGGATTTACCCTCCTTCGAGTTGAATGGAGGATTTTATACCACATGATGAGACAATCTATTAATTGAAGAAAACTTCCTGAACCAGGAAGTCTTCTTCGCCTAAACTCCATGTCTGTCTGAAATACTTACCCCGCCGTTAGCAAAATGCCAGTGCGCGAGGGGTCGTGCAGCAGCAGGCCGTCGGGCGTGGCTTCGGTCGGGATGCCGGCGGTGGTCAGGCGGGCCTGCACGCGGGTGACTTCCTCCGCATCCGGCAGGGCGATGCTGAATGTGCGCAGGCCGGTGGAGTTCGGCGGGGGCGGCGGCGCACCGACACCCTGCCAGGTATTCAGGCCGATGTGATGATGGTAGCCGCCGGCGCTTACAAACAGCGCTCGGAACTGCGGGCTGTTCATCACCACATCAAAACCCAGCAGGTGGTGGTAGAACTGCTCCGAGCCCGGGATGTCCGCCACGTGCAAATGCATATGCCCGATGATGGTCTCGGCCGCCAGCCCACTCCACGGGCGCGGGTCGCGCTCCAGTTCGGTCATCAGGTCGTCAATGTCAATCCCGCTGCGGGGCATGTCCTCAAAGGACATTTTGCCATCCCGCATCGGCCATTGTTCCTTGGGGAAGTCCCACGCCAATTCAATCCCGTTGCCTTCGGCATCCGGCAGGTAGAGGGCCAGGTGCGTGCCGTGGTTGGAATGTCCCTGAATCGGCACGCGGGTTTCGGCCACCCGCCGCACCATCTGGGCCAGGTCGTGGCGGGTGGGCAGCAGGAAGGCGGTGTGGTACAGGCCGGTGGCGCGGCGTGCCGGTTGGGCGCCTTTAACTTCTGTCAGGCGCACCAGTTCGCGGCCGCCCGCGCCCAGGCTGGCCGTAGCGCCGTCCTGCCACAGGCGTTCAAAGCCCAACAGGTCGGCATAAAAATCGGTCTGGCGTTTGAGGTCGGCGACGGTGTAATGCACAAAGCCGATGCCGGTGGCGGGGTGGATGCGGGCCGGGGTAGCGGCCGGAGAGGTTTCGGTCATGGGATGTCCTTTGGCTGGTTTGCAGTATAGGGTGGCTGGCGGCCGCAAATCTTACATCAGACCTGTATAAGAAAAACGGGCATCATCAGATGCCCGTTGGCGGGGTCAGGCTTTGCGCTGGTAACGCACCCAGGTCTTCGTAGGCCGGCTGGCGCCCAGGCCGCGCTCCACTTGTATCTCATCCGTCAGCAATTCCAGGTCAAACTGCTGGAACAGCAGGGCGAGGACCAGCGTCATCTCCGCATTGGCGAAGTTCATGCCAGCGCACTTGTGCAGGCCGCCGCCAAAGGTGATGTTGGCGAAGGTGTGCTTGCCCTCGCGCCGCTCCGCGCTGAAACGCAGCGGGTCGAAGCTGTCCGCGTCGCTGAACACCTCCGGCAGGGTATGGCCCACAGCGGTGCTGGTCTGCACCAGCCAGCCGCGCGGGATGGTGTAGCCATCCAGCACGATGTCTTCTTCGGCGGCGCGGAACAGCGTTTCAGAGGAAGGGGTCAGGCGGC
>CAZEQN010000015.1:0-20361 GCA_964514335.1 uncultured Anaerolineaceae bacterium | reverse complement strand
AAGTCATCCGCACCCAGCGCGCCCTTGTGCTGTACGATGTGCTCAACAACCCCAATACCGCCGCCTTCCGCGAATCGATGAAGCCGCGCGGCACCCAGACCCTGGTCATCATCCCGCTCATCACCCGCGGCGAAGTCATTGGCACCATCGGCCTGGACGTGGCCGAAGCCTCACGCCGCTTTGACGAAGAAGACCTGAACCTCTTCAACCAGGTCAGTACTCAGGTCGCCCAGGCGCTGGATAGCGCCCGCCTCTTCCAGGCCGAACAGCGCGGCCGTCAGGCCGCTGCCGCCCTTCTGGAAATCACCCAGATTGCGGCCTCCTCGCTGGAAATGCGCCATGTTCTGCAGGACGTAACCACCCGTTCTGCCCAGGCCGTCGCTGCCTGGCGCTGTGCCATCCTGCTTCTCGACCCCCGTACCCAGACGGTAGAAACCGTTACCGGGCAGTTTGCCGATGGCCGGGTGGATGAAGCCTTCTATAAAGCATTCCGCCAGCTCAATGGCGAGCCCCTCGCCAACCTGCCCTTCCTGACCCAGGTGGCAGAACAACGCCGCCCGCGCCTGCTGGAAAAAACCGCCGCAGCCACCGCCGCCCTCCCCGCCAACTGGCAGCAGGTCTTTAAACACACGCCCCTTCTGGCAGTTCCACTCATCAGCCAAAATCAAATCATCGGCTTCATGCTCTACGACCATGAAGATAGCGGCAGCACATTCCAGTCCAATCAAGTTGAATTGGCCCAAACCATTGCGGGTCAGGTCGCCACCACCATTTCCAATGCCAACCTCTACCAGGAAACCGTCCGCCGTGCCGAACGCGAACGGCTGGTGTCAGAAATTACCACCAAAGTCCGCGCCAGCAATGACCCGCGCGTCATCCTCCAAACCGCCATTCGCGAACTCCGCACCGTCCTTGGCACCGGGGAAGAAAATGTCTTCCTCCGCCCAGCCGGGCAGCAGAACGGCAAATCCGGCAATGGCAATCAGGCGAACGGGCATACCATCAAAGGCCGCGCCAGTCAGGAAGAAGACCAATCATGACCTACAAAATTGCAGTCGCAAATGAAAAAGGCGGGGTGGCCAAAACCACCAGCGTCGTCTCGCTGGCCGGTGCGCTCGTGGAACGCGGCCTGCGTGTACTGGTCGTAGACCTGGACCCGCAGGCCAACCTCACCCTCGCCCTCGGCCTTAAACCCAAAGACATCCAGCAATCCGTTGCCCAGGTCCTGCTCAACTCGCTGGATCCCCGCGAAGCCATTCTGAAAACCGAAATTGAAAAACTGGATATTCTGCCCTCCAATACCGAGATGGGCCTGGCCGAACGCTTCCTGCCCGTGCGCCAGAACTACGATGCCATCCTGCGCAATGCCCTCACCGGCGACCTGCCCTATGACTACATTCTGTTTGATTGCCCGCCCGCCCTCGGCGCCATCACCCTCAACGCCGTAACCGCCGCCGATCTGCTCCTCATCCCCACCCAGGCCGAGTACTTCTCCGCCTACGCTCTCAAAAGCATGATGAGCGCCATCCGCAAAGTTCGCGAACAGAGCAACCCCGGCCTCAACTACCGGGTCTTCATCACCATGTATGACCGCCGCAATCGCACCCACCGCACCCTGCTGGAGCAATTACAGACCACGTTTGGCAACGATGGTCTGATGGATACAATGATTGAAACGGACACCAAGCTACGCGAAAGCCCCATTGTAGGCATTCCCATCATGTACTATGTGTCCAAAACCCGCGCCGCCATTCAATACCGTACCCTGGCGGAGGAGCTTGTAAAAGATGTCAAAAAAATCAAAGCGCGCGCAGCTAAACAATCGGCTTGAGAATCTCTTCGACGAGATCGAAGAGAACGCCGCCCCCAAAGGGCTGGCGGCCGAAGCCCAAACCAAAGGGTGGGTTTGGGAAGCCGATAGTACGGCTGTTTACACTGCCTGCAGCCCGGAAATCACCCAACACCTCGGGCTGAAACCAACCGCGCTCATTGGCAAGAAAATCGAACAACTCGGTCTGGGCCGGGCCGACCAAACGCGCCTGCGCCAGGCCATCCAGACCGGCCAATTCCCCACCCACATTGAATTCAACGCCCACAACCCCGCCGGCGCCGCCATCACCGTCGTTCTGCACATCCTCGCCAACCACAATCCAGCCGGTGAAATTACCGGCTACCACGGCTTCACTGAAATTCGACCCGCGGCAGAAGCCGCCCGCACCGCGCCCGCCAAACCGGCAAAGCTGGTAAAAGCCCCGGCCAGCAAAGCCTCCAAACCAGTGGTTACTAAAAAGCCTGCGGCAAAGCCCAAGCCGACCAAGACCGCCCGCGCCGCCAAACCGGCCCCAGCCCCCCCATCCTCCCCGCCGGTTGAAATTCCCAAAGCTCCACTGGAACCCATAACCGCATCGATTCCTGCCGAAGAAATCGAACCAATCGCCGAATCAGTCGAAAGCGCACCGGTAGAAACCCCAGCCACAGAACCAACCGAAGAACTCACAGCGCCTGCCGCTGAACCCCAGCCGGCAGAAACGCCCGCCCGGCAGCGCGGCGGCTCACCCGCCCCTCACGCCCCTTCGCCAGTCGCCTTCCAGACCGACGCCGATGGCTTGCTTAGCCTCATTGATGACAACCCCGAGCGCATCTGGAGCGATGATGAGCGCCTGCTCGTCAAACAGGTCGCGGACCAGCTCGCCCTAGCCATGGAAAATGCCAACCTCTTCCAGCAGACCCAGCTTGCCCTCTCTGAAACGGATGCCCTCTACCAGGCCTCTGCCGAACTGAACGCCGCCCAGGACTACGCCGAAGTACTCAATGTACTCCTGCGCCACACCCTGCTGGGGCAGAACACCACCCTGCTGGCCATCAACGTCTTTGAGTTTCCCTGGAACGACCCCAACCAACCCCCGGGTTGGTTTGAAACCCTCCAGCATTGGAACCCGACCACCGGAATTTCCAGCGACCCCAGCCGGGTGCGCTTCAACCTCCATAACCTCCTCCAGCGCGACCAGTACACCTACGTTCAGGATGTCAACGCAGACAACCGCATCCCGCCCCAGGCGCGCGCCTACTTCAATGTTGAAAACAATGCCCGCAGCGCCGTCTTTATCCCCGTCATCAGCGGTGGCGACTGGCTCGGTTTCATCCAGGCCTTCTTCTCCGCCCGCCAGGAATTTTCAGAAGAAGCCGTCCGCCGCCTCACCAGCGTCGCCGGTCAATCCACTGAAAAAATCACCAGTCTCTACCTGAACAACCGCATTCTGCGCCGCCGTACCAATGCCGACCGCCTCAACACCCTCGCCCGCCAGATGGCCGAACTGCTCTCCGAGCAGGACTTGCGCCGCTTCATGCTCACCCAGATTTTTGACTACCTGCAACCTGACCAGATTTCGCTCTACAACCTGGATAGTGAAGCCAGCCAACTGCAACTGATTGAGCGCACCCTCGCCGTGCCGGATGCCAGCGAAGACGACTATCAACTCGGCCAAACCCTGCCGCTCACCGAGCGCGCCGACCTTGGCCAGGTATTGCAGCAACGCCGCCCGCTGTATGACGCCCAGATTATGGCGCGCGGCCTCGTGCGCGAACACTACCGCCTGCCCTGGCTCATCGGCGAACAAACGCGCGGCATCATTGAAGTCTTCCACACCGCCCGCTCCGCCGTTGTCAGCGACCTGGACCAGGAGTTCATTGAGGGTATCACTCTGCAAGCTGCCTCCGCCATGGAGCGCGCCCGCCTCTTTGAACAAACCCAGGCCGCTCTCTCCCTTACCGATGAACAGGCCCGCCGTCTGCGCATCCTCAACGAATTAAGCGCCCAGCTCCCCGGCGCCGCCCTGCTCCAGGATGTCTACGACCTCACGATTGCCAAAACCCACGAGATTTTCCCCTCCGAGCGCGTCAGCCTCACCCTGCTCACCCCCGGGCGCGATGCCGTTGAAGTCGTGGCCGTACTGGGCAGCGAAGGCCAGTTGGAAATCGGCGCCCGCCTGCCGTTGGCAGGTACCGCCAATGAGACCGTCATCCTTGAAAACCGCATCCTCGCCAATCCGGAAACCGGTCACACCGCCCCCGGTGTCATTCGTTCCTACATCGTTGGCCCATTGCTGGTCGCCGGCGAAGTCATCGGCACCCTGAACGTTGGCAGCCGCCAGCCCCACTTCTTTGAAAGCCGCGACCAGGACATCCTTCAGCAGTTACTCTCACTGGTCGGCGCGGTGGTCGAAAACCGCCGTCTATTTGAAGGCATTCAGGACGCCCTTGCCACCACCGAAGAACAAGCCCGCCGTTTAAGCCGCCTCAACCAGATGAGCGCCCAACTCGGCCAGAGCATTGCCGTGGAACCCATGTACCGTATCGCGGTAGAACGCGCCCGCGAAATTTTTGATGCCGACCGCGCCAGCCTCACCCTGCTGGAAGAAGGCGAAGCCCAGGTCGTGGCCGTCAGCGGCAGCGCCGCCAGCCTGCCCATCGGCAGCCGCGTCAAGCTGGAAGGCGCCCTCCAGCAGGCGGTCACCGAAGCCAGCATTATCGTAAATGAAGCTCTGGACCCGGCCGACCCACTTTCCGGGATGGCCACCACCATGGTCGCCCCACTCACCGCCTCCGGCACAGTCTTCGGCACCCTCAATCTTGCCGCCCAGCGCCCCGGCGCATTCACCCCCCGCGACCAGGATTTCATGCTCCAGGTCAGCACCCTGCTGTCCAGCACGCTGGAAAACCAGCGCCTGTTCAGCCAGATTCAGCGTCGCAGCCAGCAATTGGAAGCCTCGGCCGAGGTCTCCCGCGTCGCCTCCACCATCCTGGATATTACCCAGCTTCTGCCCCAGGTTGTTAATCTCATCAAAAACGGTTTCGACCTCTACTACTGCGGTCTGTTCCTGGTAGATGAGACCGGTGAATGGACCGGCGAACCCAACCGCTGGGCCGTCCTGCAGGCCGGCACCGGCGAGGCTGGCCGTCAGATGCTCATGAACGGCCACAAGCTGGAAATCGGCGGGACCTCCATGGTCGGCGCGGCCGTTTCGAACAGCCAGGCCCGTATCGCTCTGGATGTCGGCCGCGAAGCCGCCTTCTTCCGCAACCCATACCTGCCGGAAACCCGCTCTGAAATGGCCCTGCCCCTCATTTCGCGTGGCGAAGTCCTTGGCGCCCTCACCATCCAGAGCGAACTGGAAGCCGCCTTCACCCAGGAAGACATCACCTCCCTCCAAACCATGTCTGACCTGATAGCCAACATCATCGAAAACACTCGCCTCTTCAGCCAGACCGAAGAGCGCGCCGAAGAACTCACCCTGCTCAACGAAATGGCGCGCGCCTTCACCCAGACGCTGGATGTGGACACCGTCATTGAAAACACCTTCCACTACACCGGCCAATTAATGGATGCCGATAACTTCTACCTCGGTCTTTACCACCCGGCCGAAAACGAAATCGAATTCAAACTCTTCACCGAAGACGGCCGCCGTATCCCACCCCCGGAAGAACGCTTCAAACTCGGCGCGGGTCTCACCGACCGCATCGTCAACACCCGCGCCCCATTACTAATTGAAGAAGACGTAGAAACCTACCTGCGCGGCCTCGGCCTCGAACCCCGCGGCCGCCCCGCCCAGTGCTGGTTGGGCGTCCCCATGCTCCAGGGCGAAGAAGTCATCGGTGTAATTGCCGTACAGTCCTACCACGCCCCGCGCCAGTACAATCGGCGGCATGTCGAGTTGCTTAGCGCCGTCGCCAACCAGGCCACCGTCGCCATCAACAACGCCCGCCTCTTCCAGCAGACCCAGGCCCGCGCCCGCCGTGAAGCCCTGCTGCGTGAAATCACCGCCCGCGTCCATGCCTCGGCCGACCCGGACACCATTCTGCGCACCGCCGTCCGCGAAGTCAGCACCGCCCTCGGCCGCGACACATTCATCCAACTCCAGCCGCGTGCCGATTCAGAAACGGGCACCGTCCTGCGCCCGTCTCGCCCCAACAGCGGCAATGGCAATGGCAGCGGCAACAACGGCGACACCCACAAAAACGAGAACGGCCAATGATTATCCAACAACGCACCTGGAATTCCGTCACCGGCTGGCTGCCCGCCGCCCCCGGCAATATGAGCTCAGCCCCTCAATTGGTGCTGGTCTTCGGGGCGCGCCCGCTGCTGGAACAAAGCGAGCAACTTCTTGAAATCGCCAGCGCCTTCCCCGAGGCCCATCTCGTTGCCTGCTCCACCGCCGGTGAAATCAGCGGCTTGCGCGTGATGGATAACTCGCTCTCCCTCACTGCCATTCACTTTGAACACACCCGCGTCCAGGCCTCCGCCGTACGTCTCGCCGACCTGGACGGCAATTCCTTCAATGCCGGTCGCCAGCTTGCCATGAACATGGAAAAGGAAGGCCTCGTCCATATGCTTGTCTTTTCAGACGGCAATCTGGTCAACGGCAGCGAAATGGTACGCGGTCTGGATGAGATTCTGCCCGCCAACGTGGCGGTTACCGGCGGCCTCGCCGGAGACGCTGACCGCTTTGAGAAAACCCTCGTCAGCCTCGGCCCCGAACCCCGCGAAGGACTCATCGTAGGCATTGGCCTGTATGGTGAGCGCCTCAAAGTCGGCTACGGCTCGGTCGGTGGCTGGGACCCCTTCGGGCCAGACCGCATCATCACCCGCGCCTCAAACAATATCCTCTACGAGCTGGATAACCAGTCTGCGCTGGCTCTCTACAAACGCTATCTGGGCGATTATGTCAAAGACCTGCCCGGCAGCGCCCTGCTCTTCCCGTTGGCCCTGCGCCAGGCCAACGGCACCGAAGTCGTCCGCACCATCCTGAACATCAACGAAGCCAACCAGAGCATGACCTTTGCGGGCGACATGCCCGTGGGTGCCACCTGCCGCCTGATGAAAGCCAATTTTGAACGCCTGGTGGATGGCGCCCAGAACGCCGCCACTGCCTCCTTCCAGGCCATCGGCTCGCAAACCCCGGAGCTGGCCCTGCTCGTTTCCTGCGTCGGCCGCAAACTGGTTCTCAAACAACGCGTCGAAGAAGAAATTGAAGGCGTGCAGGAAGTCCTCGGCGAAGGCGCCGTGCTGGCTGGTTTCTATTCCTATGGGGAAATCAGCCCGGCCGCCCCGAATGCCTCCTGTGATTTGCACAACCAGACCATGACCGTCACCACCCTTTCGGAAAGGTAACACGGCCTATGCACCGCCTACTCAAACGGCAAATCAGACGCCACCTCGGCGAAGACTACCAGCCCCCCTCCGGCTGGGAAGCCTTCTTTGAGGCGGTTAGCGCCGCCTATGAGCAGGCCGATATTGACCGTACCATGGTCGAACGCTCGCTGGAACTCACCGCCGCAGAACTCACCGAACGCAACCACCAACTCCAGCGCGACCTGCAACAACGCATCGTCATCGAACAGGCCCTGCGCGGCAGCCAAGAACGCCTCCGCTTGCTGCTGGACACCTCCCCCCTGCCCATCGTCCTTTACGATGCCGCCGGTATTGTCGAATATACCAACCCGGCCTTTGAGCGCGACTTCGGCTGGAAATTACTGGAACTCGCCCAGCAAAAAGAAGGCTTCGTCCCTGAAGACCTCTACTACGAAACCCTCGCCAGTTTGCAGAAAGCCCAGGAAGAAAATGGCCCCACCGAGTTCCAAAGCCGTCGCATGACCAAAGACGGTCGCCTGGTAGATGTTCAACTGAATGTCGCCGTCCTGCGCGACAACGAGGGCGAAATCACCGGCACCTACACCGTCATCCGTGACATCACCGAAAGCAAACGCTACCAGGATGAACTCCAGCACTCCCAGCAACAGTTGGCGGATATCATCTCCTTCTTCCCTGAAGCAATTCTGGTCATTGATGCGCAGGGACGCGTCATCGCCTGGAACCAGGCCCTTGAAAAACTCACCGGCGTCTCCGCCGGGCAAATGCTGGGCCGCGACAACTACGCCTACAGCGTGCCCTTCTTTGGCGAGCCGCGCCCCATGCTCATTGACTACGTCAACAAACCCCTGGAAGAAGTCCGCCAGCGCTACCCCTCGGTTGCGGTGGAAGGCCAGACCCTCACCACCGACGACGCCTTCCTCCCTCAATTCAAGGGCGGCGTCTATTTATGGGGCAAGGCCCGCGGCTTGTATGACAGTGAAGGCAATTTCGTGGGCGCCATCGAAATCATTCGGGATGTCACCGAACGCCGCCGCAATGAACAAGCCCTGCGCGCCCAGCAGGAATTCCTGCGCCAGGTCATTGACAGCAACCCGGACCTTATCTTTACCAAAGACCGCCAGGGTCGCTACACCCTTGTCAATCAAGCCATGGCGGAGGCCTACGGTACAACCGTTGAAAACCTCATCGGCAAAACCGATGCGGATTTCAACCCCAATTCAGAAGAAGTAGAAAAATTCCGCCAGGACGACCTGGCCGTGATGGACAGCGGCATCGAGCAATTCATCCCCGAAGAACGCTTTACCGACTCGGCTGGCAACCTGCACTGGATGCAAACCGTCAAACGGCCCCTGCCAGATGCCAGCGGCCAGAACACCCAGGTGCTGGGCATTGCCACTGACATCACCGAACGCAAAATCGCCGAAGAAGACCTCAAACGCCGCAACCTTGTACTGGAAACCCTGAATGCCATCACCAAAGAAACCGGCCTCTCGATGGAATTCGGGCCCCTGCTCAACAATGTCGCCCGCATGCTCTGCCAGGTACTGGATGGCACCAGCGCCTACATCTCCGAGTGGCAGGAAGCCACCCGCACCGTGCGGGTCATCGCTGAATACATCAGCCCCCAGGCCAGCCCGGCCGAGCGCGTATCCGACCTCGGCGAAAGCTACGTCCTCAAACCCCAGCAGGTCGAACAGGAATTCCACTGGCTGCGCGACCCCAATGCCTACTACATCGCCCAGATTGATGACCCCAGCTTGCCAGAAGACGAGCGCGACCACATGCGCCAGTTCGGCGGTAAAACCCGCATTGAAATTCCACTCGTTGCCCCCACTGGCACACCCTTCGGCCATCTGGAAATCTGGGAAAGCCGCCGCAAGCGCGAGTTCACCCCCGAAGAAATCGACCTGCTCCAGACCATTGCCCGCCAGGTGACCACCGCGTTAAGCAATGCCCAACTCTTCAGCTCCCTGCAGGAAAACGAAGAACTGCTGCGCCAGGTGATTGACACCAACCCCAACATGGTCTTTGCCAAAGACCGCCAGGGCCGCTACACCCTTGCCAACTTCGCCATGGCCGAAGCTCTCGGCGTTAGCGTACAGGAACTGATTGGCAAAACCGATAAAGACTTCAACCGCGACCCGGCCCGCATCCGCCAATACGAAGAACAGGACCGGGTAGTGTTTGAAACCGGCAACGAAGTCTTCAACCCCGAAGAAATCAATACCGGGCGCGACGGCCAGCCCCGCTGGCGGCAAACCATCAAACGCCCCCTGCGCGATCGCGACGGCAACATCACCCAGCTCCTCGGCGTGGTCAATGACTTTACCGACATCAAACGTGCCGAGCAGGCCCTCCGCGAAAGCGAAGAACGCTACCGCGCCCTCATCGAAAACAGCAGCGACATTGTCACCGTGCTCAACCCGCAGGGCATCATGCAGTCTGCCAGCCCCAACCTGCCCCAGGTCCTCGGCTATGAAGAAAGCGAGCTGGTCGGCAAACCCGTCTGGGACATCATTCACGAAGAAGACCGGGCCGCTGTGCAAAAAGTCTTCCAGGAAACCCTTACCCAGCCCCAGGAAGCCCGTCTGGTGCAGTATCGCATCCGCCATAAAGAAGGCGAATGGCTTTTCCTTGAATCGCTGGGCAAAGTCGTCGCCAGCCCCGGCCTTGAACCCCGCATGTACGTCACCTCGCGGGATGTCACCGCCCGCCTGCGGGACCTCGCCGCCCAGCAAGCCGCCTACGAGCGCCGCGGTCGGCACGTCCGCTTCTCCAACATCATCGCCAAGCGCATCGCCACCACCACCGAACTCGGCGCGCTCTACAACACGGTCGTCAATACCCTGTGCACTGAACTGGACTTCAATTATGTTCAGCTCCTGCGCTACAATGCCGCCGCCAATGCCCTCGTCCTCATGGCCGGCTCCGGCGAAATGGGCCAACGCGCCATGTCACGCGGTTACCATGTCCAGCTCAACCAGGGGCCGGTCGGCAAAGCGGCCGGCCAGGCCAAATCCATCCTCATTCCGGACATCAGTATAGACCCCTTGTGGTCGCCCACTCCGGAAATTGAAGGCACCCGCAGCGAACTCGCCACCCCCATCATGCTCGGTGATGAATTGATTGGCGTCATTGATGTTCAGGCCCGCGAAACCGGCGTACTGGATAGTGATGTCCAGGTCCTGCTGGAAGTACTCTCCGGCCAGCTGGCCATCGCCGTGGAAGGCATCCGCCTGCGCGGCGAAATGGACGAGCGCCTGCGCGAGCTCAACGCCCTCCAGCGCCTCTCCGGCAGCGAAGCCGGGCAACTCTACACCGAAACCAACGCTGCCCGCGCCATCGGCTATGCCCAGACCCCCGGCGCTCACGAACCCCAGCCCATTACGGTTGCCAGCACACCTCGCTCCACCCACCTCCAACCGCTCGCCGTACGCGGCGAAAGAATTGGCGCCATGGGCATCGGTGGCGACCCGGACCAACCCCTCACCGCCGAAGAACAGGCCCTGCTGGATGAAATCACCGCCGAAGTCTCCGAGGCCCTTGAACGCGCCCGCCTGTTCGAAGCCAGCCAGCGCAGCGCCGCCGAACTGGCCGTGCTCAATGAAATGGGCCAGGCCTTCACCGAAGCCCTCAATGAAGACTCCATCATTGAAAACATCTACATCTACGCCAGCCGCCTGTTAGACCTGGAAGACTTCTTCATCTCTCTCCATCTCCCGGAACAAAGCCAAATCAGCTTCCCACTCGTCATCCTTCAACAAGCCCGCCTCACGGAAGACCACCCCATGTGGCCCAACTATCAGGCCCGGCCGTCCAATGCCGGCCTCACCGGCTGGATTGTACAAAACCGGCAATCCGTCCTCATCGAAAACAATGCCGAAGATGTCCTCAAACGCATGGGCCTGCCCTACATTCAGGTCGGCGGACAAACCCAGAGCTGGATGGGCGTCCCCATGAGCATCGGTGACCGCGTCCTCGGCGTCGTCGCCGCCCAAAGCGATACCCGCCCCGGCCTCTACAACCAGCACCACCTTGGCTTGCTCACCTCCATCGCCAGCCAGGCCGCCATCGCCATTGACAATGCCCGCCTCTTCGCCCAGGAGCAACAGCGTGCCGAGCAGGAACGCCTCGTGCGCACCATCACAGACAAAGTCCGGCGCGGCGCAGACTCCCAGTCCATCCTGCGTATCGCCCTCCAGGAGTTGAGCCAGGTCCTCGGCGCGGAACGCTCCGTGGTACAGTTGGGCACGCGCGACCAGCTGCTCACCCAGGCCAGGCCCGCCACACCCCCGTCCACCCCGCAAGCCGCCCCGCCCAATACCGAAGACCCGCCAAAGGCCGAACCGCGCGCCAATGGCAGCAGCGGCGGCTCCAGCAATGGCCACCACCCCGCCGAGGACGAAGAAACCGGATAATATGGCAACCCGTCTGACCATGCCCACCGATGGAATCCTGCGCGCCGTACTGGAAGGCGACCTCGGCCGTGCCGAAATTGAAGTCTTTCGGCGTGAATTCGGCGCGTTCCTGCAGGCCGCCACCGTCGCGCATCCCGTACACGTCATTGCAGATGCCGCCCGCCTCGGCAAACTCTCTGCCGCCGCCCGCAGCTACCTCACGGAAATCAACCGCGACCGCCGCACCGGGCTGTTTGTTTTCCTCAACCCGCCCCGCCCCGCCCGCGTCCTTTCCCAATTCATCAACAAAGCCACCGGGCGCACCAACATCCAATTCTTTGACTCAGAGGCGGACGCCATAGCCTGGATCCGTGAGCACACCCGCCGCCAAACCACCTCGGCCTGATGGAAACGCCATGACTGATAACCTCACTCTTGAAGAATATAAGCAACGGGTAGAAAAACTCGGCCAGGCCATGCTGGATGTGATTGCCTCCGTCTCATTGGGCAATTTCAACGTCAATGTCCAGATCCCGGATGATATTGAAATCCTCGCTGACCTCGGCGTAGGTCTCGAATTCATGATTGAAGACCTGCGCGAGCTTGGCCGCAGCCAGGAACAGGCCCGCTTTGAATTGGAACAACGCGTCGCCCAGCGCACGCGTGAGTTGGAAAGCGCCCTCACCGAACTGCAAACCACCCAGCGCCAGATGGTCACGGAAGGCTGGCGCGATTACACCAGTAACCAGTCTGGCCGCTTCAGCCTCGTACGCCGCGACGGCCAGGAAGGCCCCGGCACAGACTGGCTGCCCGGCATGGATGAAGCCATCCAGCGCGCCCGCACCACCCTCCAGACCGATGGCAGCCAGGAAAGCTCGCTCTCCCTCCCCATCCGCCTGCAGGATGAAGTCATCGGCGTCATTGGCTTCAATCGCGAAGACGGCCAGACCTGGGATGATACCCAGATCGCCACCGTCGAAGCCATTATGGAGCAGGTCGGCCTCGCGCTGGAAAACCAGCGCCTGTTTGACCGCACCCAGGCCGCCCTCTCCGAAGCCGACATCCTTTACCAGGCCTCGGCCGAGCTCAACACCGCCCAGTCCTATGACGACATTCTGCGCGTGCTTAAGAAATACACCGTCGTCGGCCAGCGCGCCCACGGCTTGCTCATCGGCTACTTTGACCGCACCTGGAACCGTGACAACCCGCCCCAGGGCGTTACTGTACTGGGCGCCCTCACCGATGAAGCCATTAATGTCATCACTGATTATTCCCTGCACTACATCCCCACCGTCTGGGACTTCGTCCGCCCCAATGAAATCACCATTGTAGATGATATTCGGTCCCATCCCGAAGTAGATTCAGCCACCAAATATATCTACCTCAAGAAATTCAAGGCCCCCAGCGCCGGTTTCATGCCCCTGCTGGTCGGTGGTCGCTGGGTCGGCACCATTGCCGTGCTCTTCAAGCAACCGCCCAACTTCTCGGCCGAAGAACTGCGCCGCGCCCGCGCCATTCTGGACCAGGCCTCGGTCGCCGTTCAGAACCTGCGCAACCTGGAACTCGCCGAACAGCGCGCCCAGGAAGCCCAGCGCCGCAGTGAAGAACTCGGCCTCATCAACCGGGTCGTCTCCAATGTCGCCGCCACCATGGACCTGCGCCAGTCGCTGGACTTTGTCGCCAAGGAACTCAACCGCGCCCTCACCGGCGTGGATGAAATCGGCATCGCCCTGCTCAATGAAAGCCGCACCGAACTGCAAGTCACCGCCGACTCCTCCAAACGCTCCGGCGCGGGCAGCGCCGTCGGCCTGCGCCTGCCCGTCAAAGGCAATGCCTCCACCCAGCAGGTCATCAACACCATGAAACCAGTCGAGGTTCGCCAACCCATCACCAACCCGGACACCGAAACCGTCAAAGACATCATGGAGGAACGCGGCTACCGCAACCTCGTCATTTTCCCGCTGGTAGCCAACAATGAAGTCATCGGCACCGTCGGCGCCGCCATGCTGGCCGAAGCCGGCCGCCTCTCCGAAGATGATATGCGCCTCGCCGAAACCATCATTCTGCAGGCCTCCACCGCCATCCAGAATGCCCGCCTGTTTGAGCAAACCCAGCAAGCCCTCACGGAAACAGCCAACCTCTACCGGGCCAGCGCTGAACTCAACGCCGTACAGTCCTTTGAAGACGTCCTCATCGTCCTGCGCCGCTACACCATCCTCGGCCAGAACGCCAACCATGTCGCCCTGACCCTCTTTGACCAGCCCTGGGCCAATGACCGCCTCCCCGCCAGCCTCAACCCCGTTGCGCTCTGGTCCCGCAAAGGCGACCTGCCCGTCAGCCGTCCCCCGCTGGCCACTACCGGCTGGGATACCACCCTCGGCAATGCCCAGCGGCTCGAACTTTCTTATTTCGAAAGCCTGGCAGACTCTACCGCCATTCTGGACAGCCTGCACCAGCTCTTTGAACATGAACACAAAGATGCCGCCCTGCTGGTGGCGCCTCTGCTCACCGCCGGTCAGTGCATCGGCCTGATTCTCGCCGCCTACCCCGCCAAAACTAAAATCAATGAAGACCAGCGCCGCCGCACCATGGCCCTCGCCGGTCAGGCCGCCGTCGCCATCCAGAACCTCCAACTGCTCGACGAAACCCAGCGTCGTGCCCGCCAGCTTGAAACCGCCGCCGAAATCGGCCGTGAAGCCTCCAGCACCCTGGAGCTCAAAATCCTGCTGGACCGCGCCATTGAACTGGTACGCGAACGCTTCAACTACTACCATGTTGCCATTCTACTCGCCGATGGCCCAGAACTGGTTCTGCACTCCGCCACCGGCGAAGCCGGCCAGCAAATGCAGGCTGAAGGCTACCGCCTGCGCATCGAACCCGGCACCTCCATCATCGGCACTGTCGCCCATACCGGCCAGCCGCTGGTGGTCAATGACATCCTCCTTGACCCCACCCACCGCCCGCACCCGCTCCTGCCGGATACGCGTGCCGAACTCGGCCTGCCGCTCAAATCCGCCAACCGCGTCACCGGCGTGATGGATGTACAGGCCAACCAGATTAACGCCTTCACCGAAGACGATGTCGCCGTGCTCCAAATTCTGGCCGACCAGCTCGCCGTCGCCGCTGAAAACGCCCGCTCCTTTGCCCTCGTTCAGCAGGCCGTGGAAGAACTGCGCGAAATTGACCGGGTCAAGACCGAATTCCTCTCCAACATGAGCCATGAACTGCGCACCCCGCTGAACTCCATCATCGGTTTCTCGCGCGTCATCCTCAAAGGCATAGACGGCCCCATCAACGACCTGCAACGCCAGGACCTGGATGCCATCCACAACTCCGGCCAGCACCTGCTGGACATGATTAACGACATCCTTGACCTCTCCCGCATCGAAGCCGGCAAGATGGAACTGACGGTGGAAGAAATCAACCTGAATGAAGTCATCGAAAGCGTCATGTCCACCGCCATCGGCCTGCTCAAGGAAAAGCCCCTCCAACTCGTCAATGAAGTCCCCGGCGGCCTCCCCAGCGTACTGGCCGACCGCACCCGTACCCGCCAGATTCTCATCAACCTGATTTCCAACGCCGTCAAATTCACGGACGAAGGCAAAATCAACGTCAGCGCCAGCCTCCACGCCAGCCCCGGCGAAGGCCGGCCCGCCACCGTCCGCATCGCCGTCAAAGATACCGGCATCGGCATCCCCGAAGACAAGATGCACGTCCTCTTTGAGCGCTTCTCCCAGGTCGATGCCTCCCCCACCCGCAAGTCCGGCGGCACCGGCCTCGGCCTCTCCATCACCCGCCACCTGGTCGAGTTACAGGGCGGCGAAATCGGTGTGGAAAGCCTGCCCAATCAGGGTAGCACCTTCTGGTTCACTCTCCCGCTGGTCGGCACGCCAGACATTTCGCCCGCGCCGGTAGCGCATGACCCCCTGGCCGCCCTGCCCCCCGGCGCTGAACGCGTCATCCTCGCCATTGATGACGATGAAAAAATCATCGGCCTCTACAAACGCTACCTCACTGACCGCGGCTACACCGTCGTTGCCCTCACCGACCCCCAGCAGGCTGTTGAACAGGCCCGCCAGGTCAAGCCCTATGCCATTACCCTCGATATCCAGATGCCACAACGCGACGGCTGGAAGGTCATCGAAGACCTCAAGGCCGACCCGGACACCCGCAGCATCCCGATTCTGGTCTGCTCCATCTCCGCCGACCTGGACCGTGCCCTTCAGCTTGGCGCCGTGGACGCCCTCACCAAACCGATTTTGGAAGATGAATTTGTGGCCGCGATTGAACGCCTGTCCCTGAATGGCGGCAAAGAGACTCACAGCATCCTCGTGGTCGATGATGACCCCAATGTCCGCCAGTTGGTGGAACGCGCCACCCGCGGCCAGCGCAAGCTCACCTTCCGCTACGCCGAAAACGGCCTCCAGGGCCTGGCCTCCATCCAGAATGCCCGGCCAGACGCCGTGCTGCTCGACCTCTACATGCCCGACCTGGACGGCTTCGCCCTGCTGGAAGCCATCCACAGCGACCCGGACATGCGCAACATCCCGGTCATCATCCTTACCGGGGCTGACCTCAAGGCAAACGAAGTCAAACGCCTGCAACGCTACCAGCGCGACCTCCTGCAAAAAGAACAGGTTACAGACGCAGACCTGCTGGCCAGCCTCGAGCGCGCCGTTAACCCACCCAACGCCTGACCCACCCGCGAGCGCCCATGACCACCCCTTTCACCGTCGAATGCCTCGACTGCGGCCACCGCGCCGCTTACACAGTAACTGAAAACCTTTGCCCCCAGTGCGGCAGCGATTGGCGCGAAACCCGCTATGACCTTGCCGCCCTCAAATCTCAATTGCCGGGCTTATGGAAAGAGCGCCCCTTTGACCTCTGGCGCTATCGCGAACTGCTGCCCGTCATCGCCCATGTGCCAGACATCTCACTGGGCGAAGGCGGCACGCCCCTGCTGCGCGCCCCCAACCTCGGCATGATGCTTGGCCTGCCCAACCTGTACATTAAAGATGAACGCCAGGGGCCTACCGCCTCGTTCAAAGACCGTCAGGCCGCCGTCACCATCGCCGCCCTCAAGGAGGCTGGCGTTACCGAAGCCGTCATTGCTTCCACCGGCAATGTCGCCATCTCCTATTCCGCCTACGCCGCCCGCGCTGGCATCAAACTCTGGGCTTTCATCACCAGTCTCGTACCGCCCGTAAAAATGCGCGAAGTCGCCCTGTACGGCACCCAGGTCGTCAAGGTTACCGGCAACTACGACCAGGCCAAACAAATCGCCGCCGAGTTTGCCAAAACCCGCGCCCTGTACGTAGACCGCGGCGTGCGCTCCATCACCACTACCGATGCGATGAAAACCATCGCCTTTGAAATCGCCGAACAACTTGCTCTCCTACTCGGCCCGCCCGGCACCTCCGGTGGGTTGGCTGTCCGCGCCCCCTGGCGCGCCCCGGATTGGTACGTCCAGTCCGTCAGCGGCGGGCTTGGGCCGGTTGGGGTACTCAAAGGCTTTGAAGAAATGCTGGAATTGGGTCTGGTAGACCGCGCCCCCAAAGTCGCCGCGCTGCAGGCCGAAGGCTGCGCCCCCATGGTGACTGCCTGGCAAAAGAATCTCGCCGTAGCCGAGCCGGTAACCAACCCTCGCACCCACATTGCCACCCTCGCCACCGGCGACCCCGGCCGCACCTACACCGTCCTCCGCCAGCGCATGCAGGATAATGCCGGCGGCCTGTTTGAATCTGTAACCGATGAAGAAGCCTTCCGCGCCATGCACATTGTCGCCAAGATGGAAGGCATCTCGATTGAACCGGCCACCGCCGTTGCCTTTGCCGGGCTGATTAAGCTCGTGCGCAATGGCGTGATACAGCCCCACGAAGTCGTGGTTATCAACTGTACCGGCCACACCGTTCCGGTAGAGCAATCCGTACTCGGCGAGAACTGGTCGCGCAGCGTGGAACACCCCTCCGCCCGCACCGGCGAGACCGCCCCCGAGGAAGGCCTGCTGGCCGCCCTCAATCGCGTCACCGCCGACCGCTACCGCCGCATCGCCATCGTGGAAGACCACCCCCACGTCCGTCAGCTCATTCGCCGCATTCTGCAAGCCCAGGGCAACTACACCATCTACGAAGCCGAAGACGGCCGCGCTGGCGTGGAACTGGTTACCCGCGAAAAACCAGATCTGGTCATCCTCGACCTCATGATGCCGGAAATGGATGGCTTTGCCGTTCTGGATGTCCTGCGCCAGAACCCGGATACGGCCGAAATCCCGGTCATTGTCGCCACTGCCAAGGAACTCTCCAACCAGGAAAAACAACGCCTTGGCGGCCAGATTCAAGCCCTGATGCAAAAAGGCGACTTCATGAGCGATGAACTCCTCGCCGAAGTCAAATCGCTGATTGAATAACGTCATGAACAGCCAGCGCCCCACCCACAGACAGGCCCGCCGGTGAAACGCGCCGCCCAGGTGCGCCTCACCGGGATTAATGCCGCCCTGTTCTCGGCCTTCTTCCTCGGCCTCGCCCCCATCTTCGGCAAACAGGCCATCAATGCCGGCCTGGCGCCCCTCGGCGTGGTCGCCCTGCGCACCCTCTTTGCCGCGCTCCTGTTGCTGACGGTCATGTATTTTTTTCAGCGCCAGTATCTCTACATCTACCCTGCCGGCCTGATTGGTTGCGGCCTGGCCGGGCTGATTAATGGCTGGGGTTCACTCCTCTACTACTCCGCCCTCGGCCGGATTGATGCCGGTATCGGCCAGTTGCTCTATTCGCTTTACCCGCTCTTCGTTGTCTTCTGGCTCTTCCTGGACCAGCAACCTCCCACTCGCCTCACCCTCGTCCGGCTCGGCCTGGCCGCCCCGGCCCTCTTCCTGCTCATCCAGACCGGCGAAGGCAGTATGGATTGGCTCGGCATGCTGATGATGATTGGCGCCGCCGCCCTGTACGCCCTGCACCTGCCTATTAACCAGCGCGTCCTGTTCGACATTCCCGCCCCCACCGTCACCCTCTACACCCTCATCGCCATGAGCATTGCCGTCGTACCAGTCTATCTGTTCTCCGGCAGCCTGTCAGACTTCCCCACCGACCTTAACTTCCTCTGGCCGCTGGTCGGCCTCACGCTGGTCACTTTCCTTAGCCGCCTCACGCTCTTCCTGGGGGTCAAAAATATCGGTGGCCTGCAAACCGCCCTGCTCGGCTTGAGCGAACTGGTCGTCACCCTCTTGCTCGCCCAATGGTGGCTGGGCGAATACCTCACCCGCCAGCAATGGCTGGGCGCGCTCCTGCTCGGCTTAAGTCTCTTTCTGGTGGCCTTTGACCATGGCGCCCCCCCTCGCCGCGGTCGCGGCGGCCTGCTTTCCTGGCTCACCGCCAACCCGGCCACCGCCCTGCCGCCAGACCTTGCCCTCCCTCCGGATATTCGCCGTCCCTCATCAGAGGCGTAACTGAAAAAACCTGAATCACAGGGTTTCATCCGGCTGCGCCGCACACTCAATTCGCAACAGTACTAAGAAATTCGAGCCACCAGCTCGGCCCGTAGGGCCTTCACATCCCCCAAATCATTCCCAATCACCATATACCCCACATCCCCTTTAAACAGGGTGGAGGTAAGGGCGAAAACCACCCCGCGCGGCTTCCCGCCAATCGGGTACAGCAATTCCGGCACCGCCGCTTCCAGCGCCGTCAGGTCTGTGAAGCGGGTGTGGTGCTTGTTATCGCTCAACACCGCCACGTGTTCGCAATAATTAATTCCAAAGTGCTGAACCATCCATTCATGGGCGAAAGTGCCGCCGGTTCGGCGTGAATTAATCTCCACCAGATATACGCGGCCTTTATCATCCAGAATCGCGTCCATGTCAAAATAGCCGACATAGCCGTATTCCTGCAACCGCCCGGCAATTTTGTTGCCCATCGCTTCAAAGGTGGGGTACCATGCCGCCGCGTAGAAATCCTTCGCCATAATCACCCCTGCAAACCGCCCGGACGCCTCAAAATGCTGGTTGCTCAAATACGTCAATACGGGTGGGCCGGCCTCTGGCGCAGGCACATAATATTCCAGCGAAGGCGAAATCCGCTCTTCACTTTCAATCAGTTGTTCCACAATCGAAAGGTCATCCTGCAGAAAGATATTCTCGTCCAGTAAATCCCGAAAAGAATGCAGTCCCTTAATATTCTCATAGGGCAAAAACAGGTTGCCTACTCCGCTGCCCCCCTTATTGGCCTTCACCACACAGCCCCGCTGCCGCGCTTCAAACCAGGCCACCATTTCGGCTGCTTCTTTCAGGTTGTCTGTAATAAAACCCCGCGGCAGGGGCGATTCAACATCCAGCCACTGCGGCGCCAGGGTGCGAAAACCCACCTTGGTATCAATATAATCCTTCACCCACAAGTTTTCACGCCGCGGGCTCTCTGGCAAATACACTGTCAGGCCATGCTGCTCACGCAGCGCCTCTGCCAGTTGGTAGAGTTCTTTCGTACTGGCATACGGGATTATCGAAACCGCCTTGTCCGGGCCGGCATGCGCCACAATCGCCTGCATCAGTTCCGGCGAGTTCGCGATATCCAGACTCAGGAATGGGGTTGGGTTTTCAGGCACAAAAAGCCGCGTACCCTCATACCCCCAACGGGCCTTTAACGCCTCGGCATTCTCCACCCGCGCCGAGGAAAACACCAGTTTCTCCGGCCCATACCAGAACAGTGCCTGGTCGCCGTTAAAACGGCGCGCCATCAACGTATCCGAATCGCCCGACCGCAGCAGAAAATCCCGAAATGTTTCCAAGTAAGTGTGGACTACGACCAGCGGCGCCTGGAGCGTATA
>CAZEQN010000014.1:19341-21655 GCA_964514335.1 uncultured Anaerolineaceae bacterium | reverse complement strand
CGCCGCTTTGGCCTGTGCCGCATCTGCTTCCGCGAAATGGCGCTGGAAGGCAAAATCCCTGGCGTGACCAAGTCATCCTGGTAACCGGGTGGAGGAACTGAATTATGAGCGTAAATGACCCGATTGCAGATATGCTGACCCGCCTGCGCAACGGCGTGATGGCTGGCCACACCCTCGTTGCCATGCCGAGCAGCAAAATCAAACTCTCGATAGCCGAAATCCTCAAGGAAGAAGGCTTCATCGAAAGCTATGAAGTGGCAGATGGCGAACGCGCCCCCCAAAAGGTGCTGCGCGTCAAACTCAAATACGTGGGCGAACGGCGCGAACGCCGCTCCGTCATCACCGGCCTGGAACGCATCAGCACCCCCGGCCGCCGCGTATACGCCAAAAAAGAAGAGATCCCCTTTGTGCTTTCCGGCCTCGGGGTTTCGATTGTCTCCACGCCCAAAGGCGTGATGACCGGTCGCCGCGCCCGCCAGGTTGGCGTGGGCGGCGAGGTACTCTGCAAGGTCTGGTAAACAGACCTGTAAGAGCCAGGAGGTATTCTCAATGTCTAGAGTAGGACGCTTGCCCATTCCCATCCCGGCCGGGGTGGAAGTAGACGTAAAAGGCAGCCAGGTTCGCGTCAAAGGCCCGAAAGGTGAAATGGAACGCACCTTCCCCAGCGTAGTCTCCTTTGAAATGGAAGACGGCGCCGTAGTGGTCAAACGCCAGTCTGATGAAAAGTTCGAACGTTCCATGCATGGCACCGCCCGCGCCGTTCTTAGCAACATGGTGGTGGGCGTCAGCCAGGGCTTCACCAAGACGCTGGAAATCCAGGGCGTGGGCTACCGCGCTGAAATGCAGGGCCAGAACCTTGTTCTGCATGTCGGCTACTCCCACCCGGTCGTCATGGAACCCCCCAAAGGCATCGCCTTTGCGGTTGGCGAGCGCAACGTCATCATTACCGTATCCGGCTACGACCGTGAAGAAGTCGGCCAGCAAGCCGCCCTCGTGCGCCGCACGCGCCCGCCTGAACCCTACAAGGGCAAAGGCATCCGCTACCAGGGCGAAAAAGTTCGCCGCAAAGCTGGCAAGGCCGGCAAGGCATAAGGATTTACTATGGCTAATACCTCTCGCAACCAGGCGCGCAAACGCCGCCAACTCCGGGTACGCAAACACGTGCACGGCTCACCTGCCCGGCCGCGGCTTAACGTCTACCGCAGCCTCAACGAAATCTACGCCCAGGTCATTGATGATGAAGCCGGTCGCACCCTCGCGGCGGCCTCCACCCTGGATAAAGAACTGCGCACCCAGATGAAGGGCAAAGACAAATCTGCCCAGGCCAAGCTGGTTGGCGCAACCGTCGCCGCTCGCGCCAAGCAAGCCGGCGTTACCCGGGTCGTCTTCGACCGTGGTGGCTTCCGTTATATGGGCCGGGTCAAGTCCCTGGCCGAAGGCGCCCGCGAGGGCGGCCTGGAGTTCTAGGAGAAACGCGATGTCTGATTACAAAACTGGGTCTGAATACGAAGGGTCCGAGCTCGAAGAGCGCACCGTGGATGTCACCCGCGTCGCCAAAGTCGTCAAGGGCGGTCGTCGCTTTGGTTTCCGCGTCACCGTTGTCGTGGGTGATAAAGCCGGCCGCGTCGGCATGGGTGTAGGCAGCGCCAACACCGTGCCGGATGCCATCCGTAAAGCCTCTGACAAAGCTCGCAAAAACCTGCACCGCATCAACCTCTACAAAGGCACCATCCCGCATGAAGTGATGGGCAAAACCTCCGGCGCCCGAGTCATGCTCAAACCCGCCTCGGCCGGTACTGGCGTCATCGCCGGTGGCGGCGTGCGTGCCGTCCTGCAGGTCGTGGGCGTGCATGACATCCTCACCAAATCCATGGGCAGCGCCAACATGCTCAACGTCGTGCGCGCCACCATGGATGCGCTCGACCAGCTCAAATCCGTAGAAGAACAGGCGCGCCTGCGCGGCAAGCCCGTCAGCAAGATGCTGCCGTTCTGGGAGCGCAAGCAAAATGGCTAAAACCAAAGAAATCAAAGTCACGCTCGTCAAAAGCCCCATCGGCTTTGCCGAGCGCCAGAAACGAACCCTGCAGGCCCTCGGCCTGCGCCGCCTGAACCAGACGGTCACCCAGTCGGACACCCCTGCCGTGCGCGGCATGATCCGCAAGGTCATCCACCTGGTGGAAGTGGAAGAATAAGCCATGAAACTGCATGATTTGAAGCCCAATGAGGGCAAAACCAAAAACAAACTGCGGGTCGGTCGCGGTACCGGTGGCCGGCGCGGCAAAACCGCCGGTCGCGGCACCAAAGGCTCCGGCGC
>CAZEQN010000014.1:0-19241 GCA_964514335.1 uncultured Anaerolineaceae bacterium | reverse complement strand
CGCGTACACCGCGTCACCGAAGGCGCCCGCAAGAAAATTGAAGCCGCGGGTGGCAGCGTGGAACTCATTCAGCTCGAAACGGCTGAAGCGTAGGCCACGAAAGGAAACTACTGGATGAAACGTTCAGCCTGGCGCTATTTATGGACTGCCCCGGATATCCGGCGCAAACTCATCGTCACCGTACTGTTGCTGGTACTCTACCGCCTGGCTTCGCACGTGCCCACCCCGGGTGTGGACCGCGAAGTAATGGAGTCGATTTTCGCCTCCGGGGGGGCCGGGGCCAATCTGCTTAGCATCATCAACCTCATCTCCGGCGGCACCGTGCGCAACTTCTCCATCCTTGCCATGGGTGTCTACCCCTACATCACCGCCCAGATCATCATCCAGCTGCTGGTGCCCATCATCCCGTCCTGGCAGCGCCGCATGGAAGAAGACCCCCGCGAAGGCCGCAAGTGGATGGAAAAAACCACCTACCTGCTCACCGTGCCCATGGCCGCCCTCAATGCCTTCGGCCAGATTCGCATCTTCTCCTCCCTCGGCGGGGCGCAGGTCATCCCAAACTTTGACCTCATCAACAACTTCCTGCCGTCCTTCACCGTCATCATCGCCATGACCGCCGGCACCATGTTCGCCATCTGGCTCGGGGAACTCATCTCCGAATACGGCATTCGCAACCAGGGCCTCTCGCTCATCATCTTCGCCGGCATCATCTCCCAGCTGCCCCAGGCCTACGCCCAGGTGCTCGCGAATGAAGCCACCCGCTGGCCGGCCCTCATCTCGCTCATCATCATCACCGTCCTCACCATCTTTGTGATTGTGTTCGTCCAGCAGGGCCGCCGCAACGTCCCCGTGCTCTACCCGGGGCGGCGCGTCGGCAACCGCATGTCCATGCCCGTCAAAGGCACCCTGCCGCTCATGGTCAATATGGCCGGCATGATCCCGCTCATCTTCGGCCAGGCCTTTCTGTCCTTCCCGGCCATCATCGCCTCCTTCTTTGTGGCGTCAGAAATTGAGTGGGTTGCCAGCCTCGCCACCAGCACCCAGGCCCTTTTTGGCGGCACCGGCACCGGCTACTGGATTATCTACTTCCTCATGGTCGTGCTCTTCGCCTTCTTCTATACAGATGTCCTCTTCGCCCAGCAAAACTACGGCGAGAACCTCAAGCGCGCCGGCGCCCAGATTCCGGGCGTCAAGCCTGGCAAACAAACCCAGGAATACCTCACCCGGGTGCTGCGCCGTATCACCCTGCCCGGGGCCGTCTTCCTTGGCATTGTTGCCATTCTGCCCTGGCTGGCCTCGCTGGCCATTCCGGCCCTGGCCGTGGCCGGCGCTGGTGGTAGCAGCTTCCTCATTAACGCCGCCGGCCTGCTGATTGTGGTGGGTGTCGTACGCGATACATTCTTCAATATCGATGCCGAGCTCAAACTGCACGGCTATGAAGAATCGTTACTCGTACGCTAAACATAAGGAACGTGTGAAACTGTGCCAACCTATGTAGTCATGCTCGGCGCCCCCGGCGCCGGCAAAGGCACGCAGGCCGCCATTCTCTCTGAACGGCTCGGCCTGCCGCACATCTCCTCCGGAGATATTTTCCGGGAGAACATTAAGAACCAAACCGAACTGGGCAGTCTGGCGACAGGCTACATGAACAAAGGCGAACTGGTGCCGGATGATGTCACCATCGCCATGATTCGTGAGCGCCTCAGCCGCCCGGACTGTGCAAAAGGCGCGGTGTTGGATGGCTTCCCCCGTACGCCTGCTCAAGCGGCTGCACTGGCCGAAATGTTGAGCGGGTTGGGCGGCAAAGTGGATGTCGTTCCCTACATCAAGGTAGATGAAGCCGAGCTGGTGCGCCGCCTTACCGGCCGCTGGACCTGCCGGGCCGAAGGTCACATCTTTCACGCCGTTTTCAATCCGCCGCGGCAGGCGGGCGTGTGTGACCATGATGGCTCCGAACTCTACCAGCGAGAAGATGACACCGCCGAAACCGTCACCAAACGCATTCGGGTCTACCTCGAGCAAACTGCTCCGCTGGTTGCCCATTACCGGGAAGCCGGGGTGTTGGTGGAAATCGATGGCACGCAACCCATCGAAACGGTCACAGCCGCACTGCTGGCGGTCCTGCCGCCCGCAGCCAGGTAGCACCTTAAAAGTCCTATGGCTTGGGAACGCAACGTCGTCCTCAAAAGCCCGGCCGAGCTGGAAATCATGCGCGAAGCCGGGCGCATCAACGCCAATGCGCTGGCCGCTGTGCGCGAAGCCATCCGCCCCGGCATCACCACCGCCGAACTGGATGCGATTGCCGAAGCGGTCATCCGCCAGGCCGGCGGCAAGCCCGCCTTCCTCGGCTACCCCGGCCCCACGCCCTACCCGGCCACCCTCAATACCTGCATCAATGAAGAAATGGTGCACGGCATCCCCGGTGACCGCAAACTGAAAGAAGGCGACCTCGTCTCCATAGACTGTGGCACCCTCTTCCAGGGCTTCGTGGCCGATAGCGCCTTCAGCATCGGCGTGGGTAAAGTCAGCGCAGAGGTGCAACACCTGCTGGAGGTGACTGAAGAGTCGCTCCGGCTCGGCATTGCCCAGATGCGCTCCGGCAACCGGGTGGGCGATGTCTCCGCCGCCGTCCAGCAATACGTGGAAAGCCATGGCTACCATGTGCCCCGCGAATACACCGGGCACGGCGTGGGCCGCAAAATGCACGAAGGCCCCCAGGTGCCCAACTACGGCATCCCCGGCCAGGGCATGGTCCTGCGCCCCGGGCTGACGATTGCGCTCGAACCCATGGTACTCGTCGGCACCCCCCACACCCGGGTGCTGGCCGATAAATGGACCGTCGCCTCGGTGGATGGCTCGCTCACGGCCCACTTTGAACACTCGGTGGCCGTCACCGATGGCGACCCGCTCATCCTGACCCTGCCCTGAAAAGCAAAAATCAGGTCTGGACGAAATAGGCAGTTTCAGATAAAATTGGTTGTTTTGGCCTGTTCGCTGGCCTAAGGAGTAATCTTATGAAAGTCACCGCATCAGTTCGTAAGCGTTGCAGCAAATGCAAGATTGTGCGGCGCAATGGCCGGGTGCTCGTAATTTGCGAGAACCCCAAACACAAACAGAGACAAGGGTAAAGCAGTATGGCACGTATCGAAGGCGTTGACCTGCCGCGCGACAAGCGCGTAGAAATTGGCCTCACCTACATTTATGGCGTGGGCCTCAAGACCTCCAAGGACATCCTGGCGGCCACCAAAATCAGCCCGGACCTGCGCGTCCGCGACCTCACCGATGACCAGGTCGCCATGTTGCGCGACTTCATCGTGGGCAACTATCAGGTGGAAGGTGACCTGCGCCGCGAGGTGCAGATGAACATCAAACGCCTGATGGAAATTGGCTCCTACCGTGGTCTGCGCCACCGCCGCAACCTCCCGTTGCGCGGCCAGAAAACCCGCACCAACTCACGCACCCGCAAGGGCACCAAGAAAACGGTAGCCGGCCGTGGCCGTCGCCGTGGCGCAACCAAGAAATAATTTCTTCCGCACTGGACGATTTAGGAAAGAGGAAGCATGGCACGAAGTGCACGTACCCCCCGGCGTAGTGGCCCCCGCAAGACCAAGCGAAACTTGTCTGCAGGGCAGGTACACATCATGGCTACATTTAACAACACCATCATCACCGTCACCGATGACCAGGGCAACACCGTCTCCTGGGCCAGCGCGGGTGGCGTAGGGTTCAAAGGCTCGCGCAAAAGCACCCCCTTTGCCGCGACCCTCGCAACCGAAAAGGCCGTCAAGGCCGCCCAGGATATGGGCCTCACGGAAGCCGATTTATTCGTCAAGGGCCCCGGCCCCGGCCGTGAATCCGCCATCCGCAAGGTGCAGGCCATGGGCCTCAAAATCAGATCCATTGCAGATGTCACCCCCCTGCCGCATAACGGCTGCCGCCCGCCCAAAAAGCGCCGCGTGTAACCCAGAAGGATATTGAATTATGGCAAGATACATTGGACCCGTATGTAAGTTGTGCCGCCGTGAGGGCGAAAAACTGTTCCTCAAGGGTGAGCGTTGCTTTTCCCCCAAGTGCGAAATTGAAAAGCGCAATTACCCCCCCGGCCAGCACGGCAAGTCAAACTCCTGGCGCCGCACTGAAGGCTCGGACTTCAGCAGCCAGCTGCGTGCCAAGCAGAAAGCCCGCCGCGTCTACGGCGTGCTGGAACGCCAGTTCCGCGGCTACTACACCCAGGCCCTCAAATCCAAAGGCCTGACCGGCTTGACTATGCTCCAGACTCTTGAATCCCGGCTGGATAATGTCATCTACCGTATGGGGTTTGCCAGCAGCCGCAGCCAGGCCCGCCAGTTGGTCGCCCACGGCCACTTCACCGTCAATGGCCGCCGCAGCAATGTGCCCTCCATGCAAATCAAGCCCGGCGATGAAATTGCCCTGCGCGCAGGCTCCCGCAACAGCCAGTTCTTCAAAGACCTCATGGCCGTGGCCGACGAACGCAACGTACCGGACTGGGTCAAGCGCGACGCCAAAACCCTGAGTGGCAAAATCACCCGCCTGCCGGAACGCACCGAGATAGACGCCAACCTCAACGAGCAGTTGATTGTTGAGTTCTACTCTCGCTAACACTTTCAAACATCCTGCTGCGGCCGCAAGGCCCGTAGCCGGGGAAGGACAGAAGCCGTGATTGTACTGAGTAATATGGTTACGCCGCGAATTGAGCGCCTGGCTGAGTCGCGGAATTACGGCAAGTTCATCATCAGCCCGCTGGAACGCGGATTTGGCATGACCCTCGGTAACTCCCTCCGCCGGGTGCTGCTCTCCTCGCTGGATGGCGTTGCCATCACCTCCGTGCGCATCACCGATGTTCAGCACGAATACAGCGACATCCCCGGCATTCGCGAGGATGTCATCCAGATCATGCTCCAGCTCAAGGCCCTGCGCCTCAAACTGTTTGATGTGGAAAGCGCCCGCATGCGCCTCGAAGTGCGCGGCGAAGGCGTCGTCACTGCCGCTGACATCATCGCCCCGCCGGAAGTTGAAATCGTCAACCCGGACCTCTACCTCTTCACCTCCGACAGCAGCAAAACCAAGCTGGAACTGGAAATGAATGTCGAGCGCGGCCGCGGCTACTCGCCCGCCAATGACCGCAGCGGCCGTTTGCCGATTGGTGAACTGCCGGTGGATGCGATTTTCACCCCCGTCAAGCGCGTCAACTGGGAAGTCCAGTCCGCCCGTGTCGGTCAGAGCACCAACTACGACCGCCTCGTCATGGAAATCTGGACCGATGGCACCGTGCCGCCCGAAGCCGCCATGAGCACCTCGGCTGGCATCATGATCGAACACCTGCGGCACATCGCCGGCGTCACCGAAATTGCCATGGCCAAGCCCACCGAAGACGAAGGCATGAACGGCCGCCTGACCAGCGAAGTATACGAAACCCCGATTGAAAACCTGGACCTCTCGGTGCGGGTCTTCAACTCCCTCAAGCGCGCCGGCATCATCACCGTGGGTGAAGTGCTCGAACTGCTGGAAAAAGGCGAAGACGCCATCATGTCCATCCGGAACTTTGGCGACAAAAGCCTCGATGAACTTGTAGACAAAATGGCCGAAAAAGGCTACCTCAGCGAAGACCAGAAGCCCGTCCTTAGCGGCAGCCTCGGCTCCGATGACGACGACGGCGAAGCGGAGTAACACCTATGCGACACAAAATTGCAGGCAAAAAACTCAACCGCAGCACCGCCCAGCGCAATGCACTGCGCCGGATTATGGTCAAGCAGTTGTTTGAACACGAGCGTATCACCACCACCAAAGCCAAAGCCCAGGCCATTCGCGGCCAGGCCGAAAAGCTGATTACGCTCGCCAAGCGCGGCAATGCCGCCGAAGAAGTTGAGCGCAAGGTTCACGCCCGCCGCCTGGCAGCCTCCCGCATGGCGGATGCCACTCTGGTGATGAAGCTCTTTGATGAAATCGCCCCCCGCTACAGCGAACGCGATGGTGGCTACACCCGCATCATCAAACTCAGCCCCCGCGAAGGCGACAATGCCGAAATGGTTGTTTTGGAGCTGGTCGAATAATTCCTGAAGTTCACCCGCTTCGGCGGTTTGGATGATGACTTGCCGGACGCAGCCCCATCACGCGCAAGGCAGGTATTAGTGGCACGTTACAAAATTGTTCTGGCCTACGACGGCACAGACTTCAAAGGAATGCAGCGCCAGGCGCGCGGCCGTACCGTGCAGAGTGTCCTCGAAGAGGCCCTCCGCACCCTCGGCTGGCAGCAGCCCAGCCTCCTGCACGCCGGCCGCACCGATGCCGGCGTACACGCCACCGGGCAGGTGGCCGCCTTTGACCTCGCCTGGCGCCACACCCCGGCCGAACTGCAACGGGCGCTCAACGCCCTCCTGCCGCCGGATGTCGCCGTCCAGCACGTAGCCGAAAGCCCGCCCGGCTTTCACCCCCGCTACGATGCGCTGGCAAGGCGCTACACCTACCGCCTCTTCTGCCAGCCGCACCGCAACCCCTTGCGCGAGCGGCACGCCTGGCGGGTGTGGCCGCCGCCGGACCTCAAGGCCATGCAACGGGCCAGCCGCCAACTGCTCGGCTCGCATGACTTTGCCAGTTTTGGCCGCCCGCAGAAGAAGGGCGGCCCCACCGTCCGGGAAGTCTACCGGGCAGAGTGGGTGCAGAACGAGGATGCCCTCGCCTTCACCTTTGAGGCCAATGCCTTCCTCTACCACATGGTGCGCCACACCGTTGCCCACCTGGTAGCCATCGGGCACGGCCAGGCCGGTTGGCAGAGCATCCGCAGTTTACTCAAAGACCCGCAGCCCGGCGGGGTGCAGGACCTGGCCCCAGCCAACGGGCTGGAACTAACCGAAGTGCGATACCCGGACTGAAACAGCCCGGTTTAGAAAAAAAGAAGAATTGTGAGGTTGTTGTGGAAAAAACCTATTACCCCAAAGAGAGTGAGCTCACCCAGGAATGGCTGGTGGCAGATGCCCAGGGCCAGAACCTTGGCCGCTTTGCCTCCCAAATTGCCGCCGCCCTGCTGGGTAAGCACAAGCCCACCTACACCCCGGGTGTGGAAACCGGCGCGCATGTCATCGTGCTTAACTGTGGCGGCATCACCGTCACCGGCAACAAGCTCGAAGACAAGAAATACTACCGCCACACCGGCTACCCGGGCGGCATTCGCGAAACCAGCCTGCGCCAGCAGTTGGAAAAGCACCCCGAGCGCGTCATTGAAGCCGCGGTGTGGGGCATGCTGCCGCACAACCGCTACGGCCGCAAACTCATTCGCAAGCTCAAGCTCTATCGCGGCAGCGAACACCCGCATGCGGCCCAGAACCCGCAGCCGCTGAAGATTCAGGAGTAAGGAATTATGGCAGAACGATATTTCGAAGGTATTGGTCGTCGCAAAGCCGCCACCGCCCGCGTGCGTGTCATGTCCGGCAAGGGTGACTTCATCGTCAATGGCAAACCGATTGACGAACACTTCCCCCGCCTCGGCGATAAGGAACTCATCCTCTCCCCGATTGTGGATGCCGGCCAGAAAAACGCCGTGGATGTGACTGTGGTCGTCAATGGCGGCGGCGTCACCGGCCAGGCCGGCGCGGTGCGTATGGGCCTCGCCCGCGCCCTCGTGCTGATGAACCCGGATGTAGACCGCGCCATGCGCAACGGCGGCCACCTCACCCGCGACCCGCGCGTCAAGGAACGCAAGAAGCCCGGCCTCAAGCGCGCCCGCAAAGCCCCCACCTACACCAAGCGCTAGTTTCACCCCTTCCACAACACCCAGGCCGCGCCGGAACTCCGGCGCGGCCTTTTGCATTCCACCCCGAACCGCCCCACAACCTTGCCATCTATGCACTAGAATAATCACCAATTACCAATTACTGTTTACCCGTTACCTCTCCCCCGGAGCCCCCATGCCCCCAACCCCAACCCCCGCCATCACCCTCCTCGGCCTCGGCCCCGGCGACCCCGCCCACCTCACCCGCCAGGCCTGGGAAACTCTGGAAAACGCCCGCGAAGTCTGGCTGCGCACCGCCCAGCACCCCGCAGTGGCTGGCTTCCCGCCCGGCCTCACAATCCACTCCTTTGACTCAATTTACGAAGACGAAGACGACTTCGCCGTCGTCTATGCCCGCATCGTTGCCGAAGTCCTGCGCCTGGCCGAGCGGCCGGAAGGCGTCATCTACGCCGTCCCCGGCCACCCCCTCGTGGCCGAAAGCACCGGCCCCGAAATCCGCCGTCAGGCGGCCGCCCGCGGCCTGACTGTAAAGGTCATCGAAGGCCTCTCCTTCCTCGAACCCACCTTCACTGCCCTCGCTGCTGACCCCTTGCCCCACACCGCCATCGTAGATGCCCTCGACCTGCTCGCCGCCCACCACCCGCCCTTCCCGCCCAGCCACCCCGCCCTCATCGCCCAGGTACATTCCAATTTCGTCGCCAGCGAGCTCAAACTGACTCTCATGGCCCTCTACCCGGATGAACACCCCATCCGGCTGGTCCATGCCGCTGGCACGCCCGCCGAACAGGTGGAAGACCTGCCCCTCCACGCCATAGACCAGAGCGCCCACACCGGCCTGCTCACCAGCCTCTACCTGCCCGCCCTCGGCGAAAACACCGCTTTTGAAGACTTCCAGGAACTCATCGCCCACCTGCGCGCCCCGGAAGGCTGTCCCTGGGACCGCGAACAAACCCACCAGACCCTGCGCCCCAACCTGCTCGAAGAAGCCTATGAAACCCTCGCCGCCCTGGATGCTGACGACCCCGTCGCCCTGCGCGAAGAACTCGGCGACCTGCTCCTGCAAATCGTCCTGCACGCCCAGATTGCCGCCGAGTACGGCGAATTCACCATGAGCGATGTCCTGCTCGGTATCCACACCAAGCTCGTCCGCCGCCACCCGCACGTCTTTGGCGATGCAGTGATTGAAGATGCCGGAAAAGTCATCCAGAACTGGGAAAAGCTCAAGGAACAGGAACGCCAGGCCAACGGCGAAGAAGTCAAAGGCCTGCTGGATGGCATCCCGGTCGCCATGCCGGCCCTCGCCGTGGCGGATGCCTACCAGAAGCGCGCCGCCCGCGTCGGCTTTGAATGGCCTTTCATCCAGGGGGTGTGGGACAAACTGGACGAAGAACTGGCCGAACTCAAAGCCGCCGTCACCCCCGAACATCAGGCTGAAGAACTTGGCGATGTCCTCTTTGTTGTTGCCAACCTGGCCCGCTGGCTGGGCGCCGAGCCGGAGACCGCCCTGCGCGCCGCCAACGCCAAGTTTTACCAGCGCTTCACCGCCATTGAAGCCGAAGCCCGCCGCCAGAACCGCCCCCTCTCCGACCTCACTCTGGAAGAAATGGACGCCATCTGGAACGCAGCGAAGAAGAAGTGAATCTTAATCAATAGGGCATAAATTCGATTTAGTGGAACAGGTTATTCCTGGAGTGTGTCTTACGACTGAAAATCGCCCCGAGGTAATAAAATTGTTGTGGCGTGCTTTGTAGGGGCAGGTTTCAAACCTGCCCCAACTGACTCCCTGATTTCATCCACCCCCCACCGTAAATAAGCATCACCCCGCCGCGAACATCGCCCACGGCTCAAACAACAACTCCTCCACCACCGCCAGCGCTGCCGCCGTGCCCACGCGTTGCAAATGCACCTGCCCGTTAATCTCATACCACAGCAGGCCGGCCGCGCCCGGCCCCTGCAGGTAGGCCATCCGGCTGGTCAATACTTCCCCGTTCTCGTCCGCCTTGCTTTCAATCACCAGATGCCCGCCCAGCGGGAACAGGTCGGCCGCCAGCCCGGCCAGTTGCTCGGTCGCCCGCCCATCTTCGGTCAGCAGGCCGCCTTCGGCCAGCCCTTTCAGCCCCGCTGTAATCTCACCTCTGGCGGGCGCGGCCAGGTTCAGCGTCTCCCGCGCATACGCCGCCAGATTGGTCAGCCCGACCATCGGCTCGGCCAGGTGTTTACCAAGCCTTTCCGGTTTCAGCCCCGCTGCTTCCCCCGCCCGCAGGCCATCCAGCGCCGCCCAGAACAGCAAAGCCTCGCCCAGCGGTAAGTTCATCTCCCAGTATTCGGCCTCCCCGCCCTGCGGGTCCAGCAGCGTCAGCAGGTCCAGGAGCAGGTCGGGCAGGTCGGCGGGCGACTGCAACGCCAGTTGCCCTTCGCCCCCATCCAAACGCACGGTCGGCTCGGCATCCGGCTGGCTGGGCTGATACACGGCCGCATCCATTAATTTCTCGGCCGTCAGCAGCGTCAGGCGCGTCAGAAAGGCCGGCGCCGCCAGCGTGCCCAGCGCGGCCTGCACGGGCGGGTGCAGTTCACCGCTCGCGTTCACCAGCCCCGGGTGGGTCAGCCGTCGGGTTGTGCCTGTGCCCGTTCCCCAGGCGCACAGCGCCCCCGGCTCTGCCCCCGATAGCGCCCCGGCTGCCTGCAACTGCTCCAGCGTCAGTTCAATCGCTTCCATGCCAGCCTCCCGGTCTATTTGCCCGCCATTAACGAATTGATTTTTTCCAGCCCGGCATCTTTTGCCGTGTCCACTGTTTTTTCCATACCTTTTTCCACCGCGCTGTTGCCCAGCGCATCCACTACCCGCGGTGTCACCTCGCGCGCCAGCGTGTTTGGCCCTACCCGGAAGTAGCGGGTGGTATCTTTGCCGCTCCCAAATTTTGGTTTGGGGGCGCGTTCCAGCGCCTTGTTGCGTGCCAGTTCGTAAGCCTTGTTGCCCGCGAAGCGGGCCGTGCCGCCGGCCAGGCCGTGATCGTACACTTCGTTGCCATACTGGATGACATCCTTGGCGCGCTCGTACACAAATTTCACCGTGCGCCCGGCCGGGCCAGTGCACTTTGCCAGCGCATCCACGCCGATGTCGGCCGCCGTTTCCACCAGCCCGGCGATGTTGCTGTAGCGGTCATAGCGCTCGGCGGCCTGCATGTGCTGTTGATAATCCTGCTGGCGGCGATCCATTTCCTGCCGTATCGAGTTCTTGTACTTTTCGCGGCTGGCCTGGATTTTGCCCTGGATTTCCGCCCGCCGTTGCGCTCCCTCGGCCCGTACCTGCGCTACCTGCCCGGCCACGATGTTGGACTTCAGTTCCACCTTCTTTTCCGGCTCCGGCACATAGTCAAATCCATCGGATATCGGGTTGTAGCGGTAGCCCTGGTTGAGTTTCTCCTGCTCAAAGGCCGCCTGGCTGGGTGGCACCAATTTGCCATCCACCGGCGAGGGCACCAGCCCCGGCGCGGGCGCTTTGCGCAGCAGGGCGGTTCCCGCCTGGGCCGCGGCCGTGCCCACTACCGCTCCGGCCAGCGCCGCCCCCACCAGCAACGCCTGCTCCTCAAAACTTAGCGGCGCGGCCAGTTCCGGTTCGCGTTGCATTTCTTCCGCTTCCAGTTCAGGCTCCACCGCCGGCGGTTCTTCCGGTGGGGCGGTGTCCGGCGGTTCGGCAACCAGTGGTTCTTCAGCCGGCTCTGCTTCGCCTTCGGTGCGAATCATCGTTACCCACCATGTGCCGCTGGTGGTATCGCCCGGCCCGGCGTGCCCCCATGTCCAGGTGCCCCCACCGGTGGTCGCGTCCACGGCCCCTTCCATCCGCAGATAGCCCTGATTGGAGGCGTTATCAAACAGGTTGCTGAACTGCGCCGAGAAGCTCGCCCCGCTCGGGTTCAGCGCAGACAGCGTGGCGGTCTGCAGGAAGCCATGGTTGTACACTTCTACGTTGGTCACCTGCCCGTTTGCATCCAGCGTGATTTCACCGCTGAAAGTTGCGTATTCGCCTGTGCTATCGCGTTGGGGCTCATCCACATAATATCCCCCTCCGCCATTGGCCGTACACAGCCAGCACCAGTCCGGCACTTCCTGGCAGGCCGGCCAGCCTTCGTAGCCATCCCCTCCGCCGCCGCCCCCGCCACCGCCGCCGCCCCCGCTGGAGAGGCACGGGTCTTCATCTACAATCTTGCATTGTTCGTTGCCGTCTGCAGTGGTGCTTACGCTGCACGCCCATTCGGGCAGATGCCAGGTGTCGGCGTAGGCTTCAAACCACAGGAAGGTAGTTATTTCTGGCGCAGGGGCAAAGGCTGGTAGCGCAAAACCCAGCCCAAACGCCGCTGCCAGAATCAGAGCATATTTGGTTGTGCGTTTCATGCGGTCTTTCTCCCGCGCAGCAGTGCCACCAGCGTGGTCAGCCCGCCCGCCACCACCGCCCCCAGCAGAAACGAAAGAATCAGCCAGAAGCCGCCCCACCAATACCCGGAAGGCGGCGTATTCAGCCACTCAAACAGGGTGATGACCGGGGGTGTGAGGGCCGGGTACAGCCACAATAACACCGCCGCCGCCACACCGCTGATGAGTGCATTAATCAGGATTTGTACAAAGCCGGAAAAGAAGCGCGCCAAACAGGAGGGCCGGGGGCGGTTGCGCGGGATGCTCATAAAGCCTCCACCGCAGGGACAGGCTGCTACTCTGATTATCTGCCCGCGCGGCTCCTAAAATTAAGGACACCTGTCCTCACTCTGGCGGGATAGGTGTCCCCAGTACTTCGGGCAGGGCGGCTACCCGAATTGCGTATAGCCTAAATCGCGGTCCTTTAGTTGTCCCCCAAACTTTGGTTGATTCAGCCGTTGGTTGGCGGGTGGGGCGGGTATTGCTCGCCGGCCTCAATCGCCACCGTCAGGCTGTTACCGGGTGGCGGCAGCGGGCAGGTTGCAAAGTCGGTAAAGGCGCAGGGCGGCGAATACGCCCGGTTGAAGTCCACTACCACCGTATCGCCCTCGGCCGCTCCGGTCAGCAGGTAGCGCACCGCCGGGTAGGTCGTCTTCCCGCTGGTAGCGTCCTTGAACATGATGTAATACTCGCCGTCCGGCTGCCGCTCGGCATCCAGCCGCACTTCCGCGCCGCCGATGTCCATCACCAGCGCCGCATGCATCTGGGCCGGGTTGTCATTGCCCAGCATATCCGGGATGCTCACTGCCTTGGGCGGGTTGTATGGCTCAACCCGGGCTGTCAGGCGGTAGGCCGGGTCTGGCTCGTACCATTTGCGTCCGCCGAAATGCAGCCGGTTGGGGTGCTGGGTATCCCACAGGCGCACCGCCAGCTTGCCGCCGCGTTCCACCAGTACCATCCGCAGCCGCCCACCCAGATAGAGAAAATTGGGGCTGCCGCTGGAATCCGGGCGCAAAAATTCGCCGCCCTGGGCCGGGGCATCATCCAGCCGTGCTTCCACCCCTGGCATCAACCCCAGCGTTACCGAGCGGCCGGCATACAGCAGCACCCCCGCCTGGGGTGGGGCGCTGCCCGCCGGCAGCAAAATATCATTGCCCGGCGCGCTGCCAAAACGGTTCTCGCCCGGTTTCAGCCAGAACAGCCCCGCCAGCGCCAGCCACGAGGTCTCGCCCCGCAGGCTGGTTTCCACCCGGGCGCGCCAGTCCAGCAATTCAGTTGTGTATTCTTCCGTCATACACTCACTTCACTTAATTGTCCGGCGCATTTCTTCGCGCCATTCAAATGACCCGCCAATCAGCGCTCCGATGACGGCCAGAATCAGAATCGCCACGATGCCCAACACCCCGCCCAGGTCGCCGGGCATCACCACGCCCAGCACCAGTAGCACTATCAGCCCCAGTACCGCCCCAATTCCCGCTCCCCACAGGGTGCGCGAAAGCCCCCTGGCCGAATCTTTCCAGAAATTCTGTTTCTTGCGCACCGTGCGCGCCTTACGGGCGATTTCGCCCTGCACTTTGCGCTCATAGGCGTTCGGGTCGCGGGCGCTCAACTGCTTCTCGCGCAGGCGCTTCAATCGTTCGACTTCATCTTTTTCAGACATCGCCGTACTCCTCTATGGAATCTTTACAACGGCTCAAACTGGGCCGTAAAGTGGCGCATCAGGCGCGGCTGGTAGGTAATCCGGTAGCCGCGATAACTGGCGCGCTTGGCCGCGATGCGCTTCAGCACATCCACCGTATAGTCCAGGTGGCTCTGGGTGTACACTCGCCGCGGGATGGCCATCCGCACCAAGTCCAGCGCCGGCAGAATTTCCTTGCCTGTGTCCGGGTCAGTGTAGCCAAAGGCCACCGTCCCCAGTTCCGCCGCCCGGATACCGCCCTCCAGATACAGCGCCGCCGCCAGCGCCTGCCCCGGCAGCTCCGTCTGTGGGATGTGTGGGAACAGCGCTTTCGCATCCATGTAGATCGCGTGCGCCCCCGGTGGCTCAATAATCGGGATGCCCGCTTCCAGCAAACTTTCGCCCAGGTAAGCGGTCTGCGCCAGGCGGTATTCCAGGTAGCGCTCATCCAGCGCTTCCATAAAGCCCACCGCCATCGCATCCAGGTCGCGGCCCGCCAGCCCGCCATAGGTCGGGAAGCCCTCACGCAGAATCAACTCATTGCGGATGCGCTGGAACAGGTCGTCATCATTGACTGCCAGAAAGCCGCCGATGTTCACAATCCCGTCTTTTTTGGCGCTCATGGTGGCGCCGTCTGCCAGGCTGAACATCTCGCGCGCGATTTCAATCGGCGTCTTATCGGCGTAGCCCGGCTCGCGCAATTTGATGAAATAGGCATTCTCGGCAAAACGGCAGGCATCAATGAAAAACGGGATGCCGTATTCACTGTACACCGCCGAAACCGCCCGCAAATTCGCCATGCTCACCGGCTGGCCGCCCCCGGCGTTGTTCGTTATCGTAATCATCCCCAGCGGGATGTTCGCCACCCCGGTCTCCTCAATAAACGCCCGCAATTTGGCGATATCCATATCGCCCTTGAAATCCACCCGCGCCTGCGGGTCGTAGGCCTCGGCCCGGATGAGGTTGGTCGGCCGGCCGCCGCGGGCACGCAGGTTGCCCTCGGTGGTGTCAAAATGCATGTTGGAAGGGATGTACTGCCCCGGCTGTACTAACAGGTTCGCCAGGATGTTCTCGGCCGCTCGCCCCTGATGGGTGGGTACAAAATTCTTGAAACCAAAGATATCATCCATCACCGCTTTCAGGCGGTAATACGAGCGCGCCCCGGCGTAAGACTCATCGCCCGCCATCATCGCCGCCCACTGGTGATGGCTCATTGCCCCCGTGCCGGAGTCGGTCAGATAATCAATGAAGATGTCCTCGGCCCGCAAGCCAAAGATGTTGTAACCGGCCGCTTTCAGCGCCGCCGCCCGCGCCGCCGGTTCAATCAGGTGAATCGGCTCGACCATCTTAATCCGGAAGGGTTCAGGGATGTATGTGGGCATGGATGTCCTCTCCAGCGGTTTTGCCGACAGTGGCAAATTCCAGGGAACATCTTGTCATTGCGAGGCCCGCAGGGCCGAAGCAATCTCAAAATTTGTATTGGAGATTGCTTCGGCGGGATGAACCCGCCTCGCAATGACAGAATCTTCCCGCAAAATTTCAGCCACTCTCGATTTGCCCAAAGTGTAGCATGGAAATCCGGCGAATGTATAATCACCGCATGTCGGCCAGCCTCCCTCGCAAACTATTCTTCGCCTTCATTGTTCTCATGCTGCTCTGGGGCTTCATGAGCATCTTCCCGCCCGTTTTCCCCGACCTGCCGGTGCGTTTCGTGGCCGAGTTTTACGACCGTGCCGCCTACTATGAGCGCGGCCAGTGGTTCACCGCTGGCCCGCCTGCCATCAGTGAATACCCCCAGTTGCCCACGCTCTTGTTTGGCCTCAACAATGTGTTTGCGTTGCCTTTCCCCCCGGCGGTGCGCTTCCTCGCCTACGCTACCTTCTTCTCGCTCTGGATGATGCTGGCCCTGCTGGCGGTCATTGCTCTGCTGGCGCGCCACCTGCCGGCTGCCCGCCAGAATCTGGCCTTCCTCCTGCTCCTCCCGCCGGTGGTGTACTACACCTACAACCGTTTTGACATCCTCCCGGCTCTGGTTTGTTTGCTCGCCTGGCTGGCCGCGGTACAACGCCGCTGGGGTTGGGCCGGGGTTTGGCTGGCGCTGGGCGCTTTCACCAAGTGGGTTCCGGTATTGCTTTTACCGGCCCTGTTTTTGCATGGCCGCCGTGTCTCGGGCCGCTGGCCGCTTCGCATGCTGGCGGGCTTCGCCATTGCCAGCGCGCTGGCCCTTGCTTCCACTGCCCTGCTGGGTGGCTGGCCAGCCCTGCTGGCTCCCTATCAGTTTCACTTCGCTCGCCCTGCTGAAGCGGCCGCTCTGCCGGTCATCCTCGCCGGGGGTGAGCTGGGCCTGCTGTTTCTCGGCCTGCAATTTGCTGGCGCCGGCTTGAGCCTGTTCATCCACGCCGCTGCGCCCGAAGACCTGCCGGATGTCTTCCTCGTTATCCTCGCCCCCTTCATTCTTTTTTCCAGTATTTATTCCCCGCAGTGGTTTGTCTGGCTCATGCCTTTTCTTATTCTCGGCATCCGCACTCGTACCGATCTGTGGCTGGTAGTCTCCTATGCCTTCGCCGCTTATCTCGGCTTCCCCTGGGTGTATGACCTCTATGGGGTCGCCAGCCCGCAGCTACAGGCCGCTTCTCTGTTATGGAATGGCCTGCTGGTCGTGCACCTATGGCGCGCCGCCCGCCGCCTGCAGTTCGCCGGACCGCCGCTCATACGCCACAAAGGCCAGCACATAGGCCAGTAGTGCAATCCCCACCAGCCCCTGGTAGCCAATCAGCAGCGCAAAGTATTCCAGCAGGCCGCCGGCCATCGCCCCCAGCAGGTTCCAGCCAAAGGCCCGGTCAGCCTCGCGGCTGTCGCGGAACGAGTGCGTGAAAATCACATTCGCCAGGAAAATCGGCACAAACGCCAGCAGGCTCACCAGCGTGTAGCGCAGGGCGGTGTTTTCAATCGCCAGCATCGCATTAGTCGGGATCAGGAAATTGGCCGCCAGCGCCAGCAGCAGCAGGGCGTACAACCGTCGCGGCCGCCGGATTTTTACCCGTGCATTAAACAGAATCGCCAGGTACACGCTGCTCAAAATCGCAAAGAACACCAGCGAGTTCACCATCCAGGTGGTGCCAAACAGCAGCGCAAAGGTCACCAGCCCGCGTGTCTCCAGCAGCAGGAAGGCCACCCCCAGCAGGAAGAAATGCCAATCCGGTCGCCGTGTCTGGCCGCTTGGCGCCGCCAGCAGCGTCATCCCAATCGAAATCGCCAGCGCCATGCCCAGCGCCCCCAGAAACACCCCCGGCAGGGCTCGCTTGGGCATGTACACAAATGGCCAGTCATCCACCGTCAGGTCCAGGGCCGGGTCGCCGCCCAGCCGCCCTTCACCCAGCACCGGCAGTAGGTAGCCGCGCAGGTTGTCGGATGAATTGAAGCCCTCGGTAAACGGCTGGTCAATAAACGGCCGCGCCCCCGCCAGCCCCGGTCCGGCCACCAGCACTGCCGCCCGCCCGCTGGCCCCGTAGGTGGTTACATAGGGCGGCTCACCGAAAGCGTTTTCCAGCAGGCCTGCCATTTTGCGTACCAGCCAGTCTTCGCGATAGTAGTTGTACAGCACCAGCACGCCGTCCTCCGTCAGCCGTTCGCGCGCCGCTTCAATCGACTCGGCCGTCAGCAAAAAGCTCTCCAAACGCAGGCTGGAGAAGCCCGAAGTCAGCGTCAGCGAGTCCGGCAGCCCAAACAGAATCAGGTCATAGGTCTCGGCGCTGTTGTTGAGGTAAAACCGGCCATCATCAATCACCGCCTGCACGCGGGCGTCCTGGTAGGGTTGGGCCGGGTTCAGTTCCTGCCCCAGTTCATAGAGCAGCGGGTCAATCTCCACTACCGTCACCTGCTGCACTCCCTCGGCCAGCGCAATCGCCGCATCCGAGCCGGTGCCCGCCCCGATGATTAACGCCCGCTCAAACTGCCGCGTTTCACCCAGTAGTTCATAGACCTTGAAATAGAAATTCTCTTTTTCTTCAATCGGGCTGATGGTCTGATGCCCGATGCCATTAACCGTGACGATAATCGCGTTCTCATGCGTCAGCGTCCGAATCTGGTAATACGGCGACCACACGCTGCCGATGCTCAACAAATGCACAATGTACACCGCCCCGGCCAGCAGCGGCAGCGAGAAGACCAGCTCGCGCGCCGGCCGTAGCAGAAAATACATCCCGGCCGCAATCGCAAACCACACCACCGGCTGCAACGAGAAATACGAAGCCAGGAAGAACGCCGCAATCCCCGCCAGGCTGCCGAGGATATCCACGCCATAGGCTTGCAGCGGCGGCAGGCTGGTGAGCAGGCGGCCCAGCATCCGGCTCAAGGGCACAATCGTCACTGCCATCAGCGTGAACATCAGTGGCAGGATCCAGAAGCTCTCGCCCTGTCCGGTGTTCTCGGAAATCCCATAGTACAGCACCTCGGTTGAGGGGATGTCCAGCACAAAGGTGTTGCGCGCCACCACCGCCACCAGCACAAACGCCAGCAGTGGGAAGGGCGGCAACCACAACCCCGGCCGCCGGCTCGAGAGGATCCCCACCCCAATGCCCAGAAAAGTTGCCAGCAGTATGAAATTCAGGAAAAAGCCCAGGTAGCGCACGTTCGCCGGTATCCAGCGGATGCACGCCAGTTCAAAGAAGAGAATCAGGAAGCTGACCAGAAATAATTGCACCTGCTTGCGGCGCGGCGACGCGGCCTGCAGGCGTTCCTCGGTCCAGTACAACTGGCCGCTTTCCACGGCCAGGCGGCGCAGCAGTGTCAGCGCGCCCTGAAACGGGCGCGGGCGGGGTTCGGTCATAAGCGTATACTCCTCCAGCGGGATATCCATGCAAAGTATAATCCGTGCAGGAGCCGCTATGACCCTTGAAATCGTATCCTTCACCCTCGGCCCGGCCGCTACCAATGCCTACCTCGTTGGCGACCCCGCCAGCGGCACCGCCGTGGCGATTGACCCGGCCTGGGATGGTCACCTCATCCTCGCCGCCGCCAATGAACGCGGCTGGCGCATCAGCAACATCTGGCTCACCCATGCCCATTTTGACCATCTCGGCGGCGCCGCTGCCGTGGCGGATGGCAGCAACCCGCCCCCGCCGGTCGCCCTCCACCCGGACGATTACTGGCTCTGGCGCGTGCAGGGCGGCGCGCCCCTCTGGGGCCTGCAAATTGACCCCGGCCCCGAACCCACCATAGACCTTAAGCACGGCATGACCATGTTCATCGGCGCAACTGAATTTGAGGTGCGCCACGCCCCCGGCCACACTCCCGGCCATGTGATGTTCTATGCCCCCAGCCTTGCCACCCTCTTCTGTGGCGATGTCATCTTCGCTGGCAGCATTGGCCGCACCGACCTGCCGCGCGGCGACCATGCCACCCTCA
>CAZEQN010000013.1:0-21777 GCA_964514335.1 uncultured Anaerolineaceae bacterium | reverse complement strand
GCCCGAAGTATTCGATATCCGGCGGCGGTGGCGATGTCCGGGGCGTATTTGCGGTGGGCGGGCAGGCGGCGCAGCAGGCGGCGGGCGGCGGCGGCTTCGTCCAGAATCACGGCCCGCCCGCCGGGCTTGAGGACGCGCGCCATCTCGCTCACCCCGCGGAACGGGTCGGCGTAGAATTGCAGGCCGCCGAGGTGCAGCACGAAGTCAAAGGCGGCGGTGTGCAGGGGGATGAAAGCGCCATCGGCTTGAATCAGATGGGCGGCCCGGCTCTGCGCCGCCAGGTTACGGCGGGCGGCGGCCAGCATGCCCCACGAAAGGTCGAGCCCGAAGTATTCGATATCCGGCGGCAGGTGGGCGGCGTTCAGGCCGCTGCCGATGGCGGTCTCCAGCACCCGCGCGCCGGGCGGCAGGGCGAGTTGGGCGATGATATCCCGCCGGAGACGTTCTTCATCGTTGATGCCCCAGCGGCCGCCGGACTGCACCACGCCGTCATACAGGCGGGCGGCCAGGTCATAGAAGCGACGGTAGAAACGCGTGCGCAGCGGCGGGCGCGGCGGCAAAACGACCGGGATGCCTGCCCGGATGGAGAAGCGCTGGCCGCTGGCCGCCCCGACCAACCAGCCGCCGCGTTCATGCAGCGGTTCGCCGGTAAAGGGGTTGCACAACAGGGAAAGCAACGGCGGGGCGAGGGTCATGCGCAAACTTTACCATAGCCGCGCGGGGCGCGTCACAGTGGGCTGAAGCCCACTGTCTATGATTTACTTCGTCCGGGATATCAGACAGCGGGCTTCAGCCCGTTGCCGGAACTTCTGGGATAATCTCGTCATTCCTGTGGATGGAGACTCTGATGAAAGATAAAGTAATCCTGATTACTGGCGCGACGGATGGCATCGGGCTGGAAGCCGCCCGCCAGCTGGATGCGCAGGGCGCGCAGGTGGTGCTGGTGGGGCGCAACCCGCAGAAAATCCAGGCCGCGCTGGCGGGCTTGAGCCCGCGGGCGGGCGCCATCACCGCCGACCTGTCCCTGCAGGCCGAGGTGCGCCGGGCGGCGGCCGAGTTCCGCGCCATGAGTAACCGGCTGGATGTGCTGATTAACAACGCCGGCAACGGCTTCGGACTGCGGCAGGTTACGGCAGAGGGCATCGAGATGACCTGGGCATTGAACCACCTGGCCTACTTCACCCTCACGCTGGAATTGCTCGACCTGCTGAAAGCCAGCGCCCCGGCGCGGGTGGTGGTGACTTCCTCCAGCGCCCATTACCGCGGCCGCATTCACTGGCAGGATGTGGAACTGCGCCGAGGTTACACGATGCTGAAGGCCTACAGCCAGAGCAAACTGGCCAATGTGATGTTTGCTTTTGCGCTGGCGCGGCGGCTGGCGGGCAGCGGCGTCACCGCCAACGCCCTGCACCCGGGCTTTGTGCGCACCAACATCGGCGCGACCCGCAACGGCCCGCTGGCCGGGCTGGTGCAACGGCTGATTTTCCGGCGCGGGATTTCGGTGGAAGAAGGCACGCGGGCCACGATGCGGCTGGCAACCGACCCGGCGTTGGCCGCGGTCAGCGGGCGGTTTTTCACCCGCCACGGCGAGAAAGAACCGTTACCGGCGGCGCAGGATGAAGCGGCGCAGGAACGGTTGTGGGCGTTGAGTGAGGCGTATGCCGCGAGATTGTTTCGGCGGAATGAACCCGCCTCGCAATGACAAGCGGAAGGGGAGAGGTGGATTGGGATTCGTCAGGATCCTGACGAATCCCAATAGTAGCATGTCGTAGGGGCGTAGCATGCTACGCCCCTACCCTGCTCATTTGAATTTTGGGAAGGCGGAGTTCAGCCCGCCCTGTGAGTAATCGATGGGTCACGCCCACAAGGGGCTAGGCTACAGGAGGTTATCTGCCGAGGGGTTGAAATTGAAATTAGAGTTGTGTAAGGACGGCCACCGGCGGGTGATTAAGGGCCGCCTGCAAATCTGCGACGGTGAGGATGACCGTCACGCCGCGCACGCCGGAGCCAAGCGAGACCTCGGTCTGGCGGGTCAGGCTTTCATCCAGCACAATGGGCAGGGGCTGCGGCAGGCCAAACGGGCCGACCGCCCCGCGCTCAAAGCCGGTCACGGCCAGCACCTCTTCCGGCGTGGCGGTGGTGAGGCGCGCGCGGCCAAAATAAGACCGCAGGGCTTTCCAGTCCACCTGTTGCGGGCCAGCCACCAGCGCCAGAACATACTCGCCTTCTTCCAGCCGGAAGAGCAGCGAGCGCACAACCTGGGCCGGGGTCTGGCCGCGCTCGGCGGCGGCCTGTTCCAGACTTTCCACCGGGCCAGGGTGCGTAAATTCGCGGTGCGGCACACCGAGGGCAGTCAGGGCAAGGCTGGCAGGCGAAGGCGACATGCGGGCGATTATATCCCGTCCCCCTCCCCCAAAAGTAGGAAAATAAACCCCACCCCGGGTTTGGTTGACACCCTTCCGGCGCGCAGGTATGATACAGACGCTTGCGGGCGAAGGTAAGTCCGCGACCATTAATCAGTAGAAATGGAGTGAATGCAATGACCAAACGAATACTGCTGGCGCTGGCCGTGTTGGCGATGCTGGCCACCACCACCGCCTTTGCCCCCCTGCAAAAGACACAGGAATTCCTGATTCACAACAACCGTGAAATCCCGATGAAAATTGTGTTCAAGGGGCCGAAGGACTACACCTTCACCCTGAACCCCGGCTGGCACCAGCGCACAATTGAAGAAGGCGACTACACCATCACCTACGAAGGTTGTGTGGATGATGTTGAAGTCAAAATGACCATCAGCGAAGCGGGGCAGTACATTGAAATCCCGTACTGCCCGCTGCCGCCGGAGTTAACCAAGTTTGTGATTTCCAGCCACTTCGGCACGACGGTGAATGTCACCTTCACCGCCCACGACCCGATTTATGGCAAAGATTACACCTTTGCCGCTGAACTGGGCCGCAACCGCTTTGAGTTCATCCAGTCCGGCTGGTACGACTATTCCTATGATGCCTGCGATACGACCTTCAGCGGCACTATCCGGATTGAGAAGAACGGCCGCACTGACCTGCTGATGAAGAGCTGCGAAGCGCTGGCACGGCAGGAGTTGGTAAGCGCCGGCGTAACCAACTTTAAACTGCACAATCACTACACTACTCCGATTGTGGTGACGCTGATTGGCAGCCGCACCTACTTCTACACGCTGGAACCGGGCACCACCGCCGTGGAAATGCTCTCCGGCACGTACACCTACATCTACGCCATTGGCGGCGTACGGTATGAAGGCCAGGTCTTCGTCTCCAAGTCCGGCACCGGGAGCGCCAAGTTCCCCAACCCCAGCCCGCCGCGCGCAGATACCTAAGCGGTAACAACCTGAAACGCAGCGAGGCGGCCAAATGGCCGCCTCGCTTTTTTGTTAAGTGGGGGTTTAGCGCCGCCAGTCTATCAGTAGCGCATCGGCCGGGAGCGGCAGGGTTTGCGGCTGCCACGCGCCGACCTGGGCCCACCACAGGCTGGTCTGCGTGCCATCCGTCAAACTGAAGGCAAGGACGGTGGAATCCGGGCTCCACAGGGGCGGGGTGAACTGCTCCAGCCAGGTGTTGGCCGGGTTGGGAACCGGTAAGGTGAACTCGGCCGAACCATCGGCGGCGACAACCCAGATGCCGGAACTGACGGGGTCTTCGGGCCAGGGGTTGAAGGCCAGCCAGCGGCCATCCGGACTCCAGACCGGGGCGGGCGGCCAGCCGCCGCGGCCGAGCGGCACATACGGGCGCAGGCGCAGGGCGGTGCGGTTTTCTAAATCGAGGATCAGCAGTTCAATGCGGGCGGTGGCGTAGTCTTCGCCCTGCTGGGTGGAGACCACCCAGGCGAGTTTGCGGCCATCCGGGCTCCAGGCGGGGCTGTCCAGGCGGCGGAACTCGGCGGGGTTGAGGCCAAAGGCAACCAGGTCAAGCGGCTGACGGTCAGGCGAGGGCAGGGTGATGAAGACCGCCCGCCCTTCATAGCCAAAAGCATAGGCCAGCACCTGGCCGTCGGGGCGGATGGCGGGCAGGTCGTTGGCGGAGACTTCAGGGTCAATAATCTGGTAATCCGGGCGGCCAATTTGCAGGAGGGCGGGTTTGCCAGCATCATATTCCGGGTTTACGCCGATGAGCGCCGCGCCGGTAAGGCCGGGCCACCAGCGCGGGTTGAGCTCCACCTGCTCCGGAGAGTTGGTGAGATTCTGGGTGGTGCAATCGGCTAATTCCAGCAGGTAGATGTCAAAATCTTCGGAGGCATAAAGGATCTGACGGCCATCGGGCGAGAGGGCCGCGCCGCGGGCGCAGGCAGCCAATTGCGTGGGGTTGCCATCCGGCCCGATTTGCCACAGGCCACCGGCGGCGCTGAAAATAAGGCCGTGCAACACGGAAGGCGCGCCTTCGGGGGCGGCAGCTTCCGGAGCGGGGCTGGCGGGCAGGGGCGCGACCGGAGCGGGCGCGGGAGCCGCGGCCGGGGCGTTGCCCGTCAGGCTACAAGCCAGCAGGAGAACAGCGGCAAATGCGAGCGAGGCGCCAGACTTCATGATTGGCTCAACAGGAATTCCAGCGGGATGGGCAGGCGAGCGCGCCAGGCGCTTTCATGGTGCGGGTCACCGGGGAAGATACGGCTGAGGCAGTCGCGGCCGGGCTGATAACCGGCGGCGGCCAGCAGGGCATCGGCCTTTTGCTGGTAGGGGGCATATTCGGCATCCACACCCTCGCTGCCGTAGTCAAAATAGATGCGGCGGCCGGTCGGGGGCGGCAGGCGTTGGGCCAGATAATCCAGCAGGATGCCATCGCCAATTGGCCAGTGGGTGGAGAGGCAGCCAGCCCGACCAAACACCTCGGGGTATTCACAGAAAGCATAGGCAGAAATCAGGCCGCCCATGCTGCTGCCCATGATGGCGGTGAATTCGGCCGACGAGCGGGTGGGGTAGGTAGAGTCGATGAAGGGTTTGAGTTCGGACACGATGAATTTCAAGTAGGCATCTGAATTCAACAGCCAGTCCGGCGGGGATTGGCTACCTGATTCAGCGGTTACCCAGTAATTGAAGCGAGCTTCAGCAGCGGCGTGGATATGAATGGCGCCATAGGGCAGGTATTCGCCGACCCGATTGGGGGTGTTGTGGATACCCACAACCAGCGTGGGCGGGATTTTGCCAGCCGCCATGAGGGCAGTGATGGCCTCGGCCACGCCCCAAGTCACGCCGGAATACGATTGCGCCGGGTCGAAGAGGTTCTGGCCGTCATGCATGTAAAGCACGGCACAGGCTTCGCCTGTCACCGCGCGGGGCGGCAGCCAGACATCCACCGGGCGGGGCGCGATCTCGGCGTAGGAGAACCCGATGTGGCGAATGGCGTGGATTTCGGCCTGCATGGCGCGATTATAAACCCTCCCTCTGGCGCGGCCGAGCGCAAATCTGGCCCGGAAACGGAAACCGGCCAGCGCTTGCACACTGGCCGGTCACACAAGGAGAGGGAGGGGCGAGAAGCCGAGGAGGTAGCCTCCCGCCCGCTCTACTGGTATAGACGATGTTCAACCCGAAACATTACGTAAAATTTGTATTAATTCGTTCTCCTACGGACGGATGAGACGCGGCACGAACCAGAAGCCCTGGCCATCCGGCGTCTGGCCGCCGGTGATGACTGTACTGAAAATGAATTTCACGCTCTTGCCATCCAGCGCCGAGAGGTCCAGATCAATATCGGTGATGTTGCCATCCTGGGTTTCGTTCCATTCCGCCAGCAGGGTCACCGGGCCGCCATCGGCGGAGTATTCCAGCTTGAAGCGCAGTTCGCAATTTTTGTAGCCCGCCAGGCAGCCAACCCAGGCGCGGAAACGGTCGCCGGTTTTGATATTCACGGCCGGGTAGGTGCCGGTAATCCAGGAGTTGATGGCTTCATCCGGATGCACCCACAGGGTGGGCTCATCTTCAATGCGGTTTTCGAGATGGACATCGTCCAGCAGGATGACGAAACCTTCCTTGCTCTTGGAGTCACCCGGACAGGGCAGGCTGTTTTTGGCGGCTGAACGCCATTCGGCCTGGCAGACGTTAATGGCGAAATCGTAGAGATAGGATTTGTTGGCCTCGCGGACTTTAATATCCACCCAGAACGGCAGGGTGGCATCGCCGCCGATGCCAAAGACGATGCCATCGGCGCTGCGCAGTTTCCAGTTGCCGCGGAAGGTGTTGCCGGTGGTAGGGGCTTTGAAAGTGATGGAGACATCCGCGGTCTGGCCGGGGGCGACGGTGACGCCCAGCGGCACGCTGGCACTGGCGCCGAGGCCGTTGCCATCCACAAAGACGAATTCATAGCCGCTGCCCCAGGTGCAGGTGCCGATGTTGCGCAGCCGCCAGGTCTTAACGAAGGTAGCGCCGGGGGTAACGAGGGTGCCATCCGGGATGGTGACATCGGTGATGAAGGAAGCCCAGTTGCAGCGCGTAACGGGCGCAGGCGGCACATTGGTAGCGGTAGGAGCCGGAGGGTTGGTGGCTGTGGCAGCCAGCGGGCTGGTGGCGGTGGGCTGGCCGGGGGCCTGGGTGGGGGCAGCGACGAGAGTGGCGGCGGCCTGGGTGGCGATGACGGAGGAAAAATCCGGCGTGGGGGTGGCAGTGGGCAGGTTGCAGCCCAGCAGCACAAAGAGCAGTCCGGCGGAGATGAATAACCTGGTTTTGGTGCGATGGGTCATGGCAGCCTCTTGTCAGTGAGAAATTATTCCAATTGTGCCCTGATTTTGACACAAAAACGGCCGACGCGCATCCTACTGGTGACGGAAATAGGGCGGATAAAAGAGGCAAGAGAGCCGGTGTGATATACTTAAGGGGCTGGCACGGTGCATCGTGCTACTCCCCGTGCGTACACATCACGCCGCCTCACAAACCTGAACTGTAGCGAACAATTTCACAGCGGAGGCTGGGAGGAGCTGCCACCGTAGCGGTTGCACGTATCCATACAGCACAGGAGGTCCCGGCCATGGGAAAGACCCAAACGTTTAAAAAAGGGGATTGGATTGTACATGCCAGCTATGGCGTGGGGCAGATACTTGCGGTAGAGACGAAAACGCTGGGGGAGCACGAGAAGAAGTATTTCAAGGTGGAGGCGCGTAACAGTACTTTTTTTGTGCCGGTAGATAATGCGGAGAATGACCACATCCGTTCGATTGCTTCACGCACCAAGCTGCGGCAAGCGATGAAAGTACTGCGCGAACCGCCGCAGGAGCTGGACCCGGACCACAACGCCCGCAAACGCCAGATTGCCGAAATGGCGAACGCGTTTTCACCGGAGAACACGGCCGAACTGGTACGCGACCTGGCGGCACGGCGGGCGGCGCGCGGTCTGAACGATAACGAAGAACGCACCTTTGAATTGGCCTCGCTGCGCCTGGCGCGCGAGTGGGCGATTACCGAGGATATGGATTTTGACGAAGCCCACGAAAAGCTGGCGGCGACGCTGGATGAAGTGAAAGCAGCGGGGTAAGGCGCAGCCGAATTCAGACAGAAATCAAAATGCCCACGAAACGGTGGGTATTTTTTCTTAAGCAGTAAAACTACTCCCCCAACCCCTCCGGGTATTTGGATTGCCAGCGCCAGAGGTCAGCGCACATTTCGTCCAGCCCCTTCATGGCGCGCCAGTTGAGTTCGCGATTGGCTTTGGCGGGGTCGGCGTAGGAGGTGGCGATATCGCCGGGGCGGCGGGCAACGATGTTGTAGGGGATCTCGCGGCCGCTGGCCTGCTCAAAGGCTTTGACCATTTCCAGCACACTGTAGCCCTGGCCGGTGCCGAGGTTGTAAATATCCACCCCGGGCTGTTGCATGAGGCGGTTAAGAGCTGCAAGGTGGCCGCGGGCGAGGTCCATGACGTGGATGTAGTCGCGCACGCCAGTGCCATCGGGCGTGTCATAGTCAGCGCCATAAATCTGGAGGTTGGGGCGTTTGCCGACTGCCACCTGCGCCAAATAAGGCATGAGATTATTGGGGGCGCCGCGCGGGCTTTCACCGAGTTCGCCGCTGGGGTGGGCGCCGGTGGGGTTGAAATAGCGCAACAGGCTGACCTGCCAGCGCGGGTCACTGAGGTGGAGGTCGGTGAGGATTTGCTCAATCATCAACTTCGTCCAGCCATAGGGGTTGGTGGGGCCGGTGGGGAAATCCTCGGTGATGGGGACACTGGCCGGGTCGCCATAGACGGTGGCGGAGGACGAGAAGACGATGTGGTGAACGGCGTGCTCGGCCATCACTTCGCACAGGCGCAGAGTGCCGGTGACATTGTTTTCGTAGTAACGCAGGGGCTGTTCGACCGATTCGCCGACGGCTTTCAAACCGGCGAAGTGAATGACGGCGTCAAAAGGGTGGGCCTTGAAGATTTTCTGCAGGGCGGGCTTATCGAGCAGGTCGGCTTTGTAGAAAGCGACTTCCTCGCCGCTGATTTGCTGGACGCGGCGCAAGGCTTCGGGGCTGCTGTTGATGAGGTTGTCCAGCACCACGACCTGGTAGCCAGCGGCCAGCAGTTCAATACAGGTCAGGCTGCCAATGTAGCCGGCGCCGCCGGTGACAAGAATGGTTTTCATGAGTTTTCCGGTTATGGGTCTACGTGTTTACGGTAACCCAGGCATCAAATTCGGTGAGCAGGCGACGTTTGAGGCCGTCTTCCATGCCAGCGACGCGGAAAGCGTTGCGGGCAATGCGGGCAAGGCCGGGGCGGTCATAGCCGAAATGTTCGGCGAGGACTTCGTATTCCTGGGTGAGGGTGGTGTTGAAGAGGGGCGGGTCATCGCTGTTGACGGTGACGGTCAGGCCGTATTCATCCAGCTTGCGGAAGGGATGCTCGGCGTAGGTTTCGTAGACATGCAGGCAGATGTTGCTGGTGGGGTTGATTTCGAGCGGGATGTCGCGGCGTTTGAGTTCGGCGAGCAGGGCCGGGTCTTCAATGGCGCGGACGCCGTGGCCTATACGGTCGGCGGCGAGTTCGTTGAGGGCGCCCCAGACGCTGGCGGGGCCCTCGGTTTCACCGGCGTGCGGCACGCTCAAGAGACCGGCGCGCTTGGCGGGCCCAAAGACGTGGGCGAAGGGCTCAGGCGGGAAGTTGACTTCGTAGCCGCCGAGGCCAAAACCGACCACGCCGTACTGGCGGCCGGCCAGGGCGGCCTCGAGGGTGAGCTCGGCCGGGGCGGGGTTGTAACTGACGGGGTTGGATTCGTCGGGGAAAGAGGCATTGCGAGGGACATCAAAGACCCAGCGCATTTCCACGCCAAATTCGTTGCGCGCCCGCTGGCGGCCTTCTTCCAGGCCGTGCAGGAGGTCCTGAATGGTGAGGCCTTTTTCTTCCCAGCCGAGGTGCAGGTAGGGGGTGAAGGTGACTTCGCGGTAGCGGATGTTCTGGCGGGCCATATCAGCGCCGTGTTCATAGGCCACCAGGGCAAAGTCTTCCGGCTTGCGCAGGGTGCCCATGATGGCAACATAGACGGTGATGAAGTGGTCAAAGCCGGCGAAGGTGTACCACTGGCGCAGGCCTTCGACATTGTCGGTGGGAAGCGTGGCCAGACGATTATTGCGGCGGGCGAGTTCCAGCACGGTTTCAGGCGCGATGGAGCCTTCGAGGTGGATATGCACCTCGGCCTTGGGCATTTCGCGGATGAATTTTTTGAGGTCAGGAGTCAGCATGCAGGTTCAGGCGGGCAGGACATCGCAGAGGATGACGGTGATGTTGTCATCGCCGCCGGCTTCGAGGGCGGCCTGGATGAGTTCGTTGACGAGGCGTTCGGGCGGGTCGGCCTTGAGCAGGATGCGCTCGAGGGCATCATCGCGCACCAGGCCCCAGAGGCCATCGCTGCACAGCATCAGGCGTTCGCCGATTTTGAGCGAGACTTCGACCAAATCCACTTCCAGCGGCCAGGGGCCACCCACGCTGCGGGTGAGGATGTTGCGACGCGGGTGGGTGTAGACATCTTCGGGTTGGAGCAGGCCAACGGAGACGAGTTCGGCGACGGCCGAGTGGTCTTCGGTCACTTTGCCGAGGCCATTGGCGGAGAGCTGGTAGACGCGGCTATCGCCGACATGCGCCAGGCGGCCTTCGCTGCCAATCAGTACGGCACATTCAAGGGTGGTGCCCATGTTGCCGGGTTCGATTTTGTTGTTGACGGTGTAGTTGACGATGGCCGCGCTGGCCTGGCTGACGGCATTGGCGAGCATGGCATCCAGTTCTTCACCGAGTTGGGGGTTGTTTTCAAGAATGGGCTTGAGGGTGTCCAGCAGGTTCTGGACGGCGAGCTGGCTGGCGACTTCGCCAGCTTCGTGGCCGCCCATGCCATCCGCCACCACCAAAATCGCCACGGGTGGGCGGTCGTCGTAGTGTTGAACCCAGGTGCCGAGAGCATCCTGATTGTTCTTGCGCACATTGCCAATATGAGTTTCCTTGGCGATGTGGAGGCGCACGCGCGGTTTGGTGGACATGCGAAAAGTATACCCGTGTGACGCGGATTGGGCAACTGTGGCGAGGTTGTGCTTAAGGTGACGCCCGCGAGAGACCAGATTACTCCTTAAAGGGTGCAATGGCCGTTGGGCATGTGTACCGGGATAAAAAGGACACCTGCCCCCTCGCAAATTCGGACTGCTCCGGTACACTAAGGGCGTAGGACCAACGGGAACAACCGGAGGCACCGATGGCCGCCAGCGCACAAAAGAACCGAAGAGTAGAGCATTGCACCTGTGCGCATGCGGGTGGCCCGGTAACGCTGGTGACCGAGGTGGCCCGCCCGGCAGACCTCCTACCGGACAGCCCGCCCCGCATTCTGGCGCGGAATTGCTCCCACTACTGTGACTGCCACTTGCAGAATAAGGCCGAGTGCAGTTATGCGGTGAGCCCCCCGCCCGGAAGATAGGTCCGAACCTCATTTGTTTGTTTCTGCCGCCTGCCTTTGCTCCTCACTCCACAAACTGGCGGCAGCACAAAAACCTCCACTCTCCTCCTTCTGAGTTGGAATAGTTCACCCCCAGCGGCCAACTGGGGGTGAACGCCTTTAAGCGGCGAGATTCTGTACTGCACTTGACAATCGGTAAATTTTCGCCTAATATGTAACCAATAAGTTACATGTAAAGGAAAAGGACATGAATGAGCAAACTATCCCGGCTGTACGCATGACAATAGATATTCTGGCCCCGCTGGAACGGGTGTGGGATCTGGTGAGTACGCCCGAGGGCGTGCGGCAGTGGTTCACGCGCCAGACCTTTGAACCGCGCCCGGGCGGACGACTGGAGATGCATGTAGATTACGGCGTGGCGACCCACATCACGGGCGAAGTGAACATCTATGAGCCGCCCCACCGGCTGGGGTTTACCTGGTTTGAGCAGGAGGCCGGGCGCGCGCCGTGGCCGCGGGCAACCCAGGTGGTGTTTGAATTAATCTCAATTGAAGGCGGCACACGCATCACGCTGGAACACTCCGGCTTTGAATTGCTGCCAGCAGAATACGCACGCCAGGAATATGAAGCGCATGTAACCGGCTGGGAGCGCGCCAATACGCTGGCGGAACTGAAAGAACTGGCCGAGGCGGGCTAACCGGAATGCCGACTTCTGCCTTTGATGCGATTGCCGACCCGACCCGGCGGGCGTTGCTGGATATCCTGCGGGCGGAAGGACCGCAACCGGCCGGCGCGCTGGCGCAGCGTTTTCCGCAGATGAGCCGGCCAGCGGTGAGCAAGCACTTGCGCTTGCTGCGGGCAGCGAGATTAGTGCAAGTAGAAAAAGCGGGCCGCGAGCGGATGTACCGGCTGACCGCCGCTGACCTGCGCCAGGTGGCAGACTGGGTGGCGCGCTATGATGGCTACTGGACGGAACGGCTGGCGGCCCTGAAAGCTGCGGCCGAAGCAGATAACGAAAGTTAACGCGGCAGGTCTTTGTCGCGGTACATGGCGAGGTCGGCGTGGCGCAGCAGGCCGCCGATGGTGTTGCCATCCTCCGGGTAGCAACTGAAACCAATACTGACGGCCACATCCACCTGCTGGCCGGCGGGGGCAAAGGGAATCGGGAAAAGCGTGCGAACTTTGGCGGCGACGGTTTCAAAGGCTTCCTGCACGCGAACCCCCTGCAAGAGGATGACGAACTCATCCCCGCCGACGCGGGCAACTGTATCGGAGAGGCGCACGGCGCTGCGCAGAGCGGCAGCGAGGGCGCGCAGATACGTATCGCCCGCCTCATGGCCGTACTGGTCATTCACGGTTTTGAAATCATCCACATCCACATAGACCAACACAAAGCCCTGCCCGGTTTCAGAACCGTTCTCAAGAGCGGCTTCGATTTCCTGTTCCAGCAGGGCGCGGTTGGCCAGACCGGTGAGGGCATCATGCAGGGCGCGGTAGCCGAGCTCGTTTTCCACACGCTTGCGAGGGGTGACATCCCGCACGAGGTATTGAAAGCAGAGTGGCTGGCCGTCCTCGGCATGCACCAGGCTGGCACTGACCTCCCCCACGAGCAGGTCTTCGGCCGGAGTGGCAAAATGCACCTCAAAGGGCGGCAAGGTGTTACCCGCCAGCAGGGCATCTGCATCCATGTGGGGTGGGGCAAGGCGCAACAGGTCGCTAAAGAGGCGCCCGGTCAGGGGTTGCGGCAGAGCGGCCAGCAGTTCGGCGGCGCGCTGGTTGTGGTCCAGCACGCCGCCGTGCAGGTCGAGCATAAAGACGGCTTCGTGCGAGCGTTCAAAGAGAGCCTGATAGCGCTGCTGGGCGTAGCGGGCGGCCTGCACGGCCAGTTCGCGGTCGGTGACATCCCGTACGCCCATGACGATACCGGCGATGCTGGGTTCGGCCAGCAGGTTGGTGAACTGGCCTTCGTAATAACGAATTTCATCTGAATTCTTGGGGCGGCCGCGAAAGACCTGCACCGGCTGGCTTTGGCCGGGATTTTGGATGGCGAGTTTGAGGGCCGATTCAAGCAGCGGGATGTCTTCCGGCAGGATAAATCGCTGGCGAAACTGGCCGACGACTTCGTGGGGGTAATAGCCAGTGATGGAATACACCGACTGGCTGACATAGCGCGAGCGATAATCCGGGCCGATGATGACGGTGACATCGGTGGTAAGTTCGGTGAGGGCGCGGTAGCGGGCCTCGCTGGCCCGCAGACGGTCGCCCTGGGCGATATTGGTAAAAGAGAGCGTGGCAGCCAGAAAGGTCATGGCAGCAACCAGAACGGTGACCACCCAGCCAAAGAAGGCCCCCAGATGATGATGCAAAAAGATGTAGGCCAGCCCGGCCATTGCCAGGCTGAGCGCCACGGTGAGGAAAAACCTCCCACGCCCGTGAATGGCTGCCTCCTCCGAAGTTGAATTGTATTCGGCCCATTATAGTCTCATTTGGGCGATGGGACTTGCAGGGGGGCGGAAGCCGCGCGGCACCTGCAAGAAACTCGGCTAAAGCCTCGACTCCACCCCAGCAATCGGATGAAGGCGGCTCCCTTTTTAGCCATACCCTTGACAAAAAAGATAAACTACATATACTTATATTTAGTCTTACCTAAATTTATTATCAAAGGATGCAAGAGCGATGAAAACTAATAAAGCTGTAATTCTCCTCCTGCTGCTGGCCTTTGGGCTGGCGGCGTGCGCCACCCCTGCCCCGGAAGCGAATGGCAAAATCCGGATTGTCACGACCATCGGGATGGTGACCGACATCACCCAGATTGTGGGCGGCGAGCATGTTTCGGTGCAGGGGCTGATGGGCCCGGGGGTGGACCCGCACCTGTACACCGCCAGCGAGAGCGATGTCACCAAACTGTCTGAAGCGGATGTCATCATCGCCAATGGCCTGTTCCTGGAAGCGCAGATGGACAGCATTCTGGAACAACTGGCCGAGCGCAAGACCGTGATTCTGGTCGGCGAAACGATTGACACCAACCGGCTGCTGGAATCGCCAGTGTATGCGGATGAATTTGACCCGCACATCTGGTTCAGCGTGCCGTTGTGGATGGAAGCGGTGCAGGCGGTGGCCGATGGGCTGGCGGCACATGACCCGGCACATGCCGCTGACTATGCGGCCAATGCGGCCGCCTATCTGCTGGAACTGGAAGCGCTCAATGACTATGTGCATGAACAGGCCAGCCGCCTGACGGCCGAGCAGCGCGTGCTGGTGACGGCGCACGATGCTTTCAATTACTTTGGGCGCGAATATGGCTTTGAGGTACTGGGCTTACAGGGCATCAGCACCGCCAGCGAAGCCAGCGCGGCGGATGTGCAGAATCTGGCGCAGTTCATCGCCGAACGGCAGATACCGGCCATCTTCGTCGAATCGAGTGTGCCGGTGCGGACGGTGGAAGCCCTGCAAGCGGCGGTGGACGCGCGCGGCTTTGAGGTGGCGATTGGCGGCTCGCTGTTCTCGGATGCGATGGGCGACTGGGGCACGCCGGAAGGCACCTACATCGGCATGGTGCGCCACAACATTGATACGATTGTGAACGCCCTGCTGGGCGAATAACACCGCAAACAACACAGCCGCTCACACCCCGCCGGAGACATCCGCGGGGTGTGAGCGGATTAAGGAAATCATCATGACGAACTTAGCAATTGAAATCACCGACCTGACCGTGGCCTATCAGGACAAGCCGGTACTGTGGGATGTAGACCTGGCCGTGCCGCCCGCCACGCTGATGGCGATTGTCGGCCCGAACGGGGCCGGCAAAACGACCCTGATTAAAGCGGTGCTGGGGTTGGTGAAGCCAGCCGCCGGTCAGGTACTGATTCATGGCAAAGCCTACGCCGAGCAACGCCACCTGGTGGGCTATGTGCCGCAACGCGGCAGCGTGGACTGGGACTTCCCGACCAGCGTGCTGGATGTCGTGACGATGGGCCGCTACGGCGAACTGGGCTGGTTCAAGCGGCCCGGCAAAACCGAACGGGCGGCGGCGCTGGACGCGCTGGCCCAGGTGGGCATGGCAGACTACGCCAGCCGCCAGATCAGCCAGCTTTCGGGCGGGCAGCAGCAACGCACCTTTCTGGCGCGGGCGCTGGTGCAGAACGCCCAACTGTATTTTATGGATGAGCCGTTTCAGGGCGTGGATGCCACGACCGAACGCGCCATCGTGGATATTTTGAAGAGCCTGCGGGCCGCGGGCAAAACTGTGGTGGCAGTGCACCACGACCTGCAAACCGTGCCGGAATACTTTGACTGGGTGACGCTGCTGAACGTGCGGCGGATTGCCAGCGGGCCGGTGGCAGAAGCCTTTACTGAAGAAAACCTGCGCCTGGCGTATGGCGGACGGGTGGCGTTCCTTAGCCCGCACCAGCATGCGCCCAGCGAACCGGCCGGGGGCGGGTAGCCATGGACTTCGGGACTTTGTTTGCCAACCTGTTTCTGGATTACACGGTGCGCACCATTGCGCTCGGCACGGCCGTACTGGGGGTGGTGAGCGGCGCGCTGGGCTCGTTTGCGCTGCTGCGGCGGCAGAGTTTGCTGGGGGATGCGCTTTCGCATGCGGCCCTGCCGGGCGTGGCGCTGGCCTTTTTGTTCACGGGCAGCAAAACCCCCATCACCCTGATGCTGGGGGCGGCGGCGGCAGGCGTGCTGGCGATTCTGGCGATTCTGGGGATTACTCGGGCGACGCGGTTAAAGGAAGATACGGCGCTGGCGCTGGTGCTCTCGACTTTTTTTGGCTTCGGGCTGATGCTGCTGACCTACCTGCAACGCAACCCGGATGCACGCCAGGCCGGGCTGACCTCGTTCCTGTTCGGGCAGGCAGCGACCCTGCTGGAGCGGGATGTGAGCATGATGGCGATTTTCGGCGGGCTGGCCCTGCTGGTACTGGCGTTGTTCTGGAAAGAGTTCAAATTGTTGAGCTTTGACCGCGACTTCGGCGACAGCGTGGGCCTGCCGATGCACCGGCTGGACATCCTGCTGACCTCGCTGCTGGTGGTGGCGGTGGTAATTGGCCTGCAAGCGGTGGGCGTGGTGCTGATGAGCGCCATGCTGGTGGCGCCGGGGGCAGCCGCCCGCCAGTGGACTGACCGGCTGGACCGGATGGTGGTGCTGGCCGGGGTTTTCGGGGCGCTGGCGGGGGTGGCGGGCGCGCTGGCGAGCAGTATGGGGCGCGGCCTCTCGACCGGGCCGATTATCGTGCTGGCGGCTTCGGTGATTGCGCTGGTCTCGCTGCTGTTCGCCCCCAACCGGGGCGTACTGGCGGCCTGGCTGCGGCGGCGGCGCAACCAGCGCCGGCTGCTGGCCAACCAGGTGCTGGCCGACCTGTACCGGCTGGGGCAGCAACACGCGAACCCGCAAACCGCCCACAGCCGGGCGGCGCTGCGGGTGATGGCCTTTGGGGCGGCGGGCGTATCCAATACCCTGACGGCGCTGGAAAAGCGCGGGCTGGTGCAAGCGCTGGCGGAGGACCACTGGGCGCTGACGGCGGCCGGCACACAGGCGGCCGAAGCCCACCTGGAGGATGTGGCGGCGGAGGAAGACCGATGAGCGCGCCGCAATTGGAAATTCAACTGATTGCCGCCCTGGTGGCGGTGGCCTGCGCCCTGCCGGGGGTTTTCCTGGTGCTGCGGCGCATGGCGATGATGAGCGATGCCATCAGCCATACGGTGCTGCTGGGGATTGTGCTGCTGTTTTTCGTGGTGCGCGACCTCGAATCGCCGTGGCTGATTCTGGGAGCGGCCGGGATGGGCGTGCTGACGGTGGTGCTGGTGGAAGTGGTAAACAACACCGGGCTGGTCAAACAGGATGCCGCCATCGGACTGGTTTTCCCGGCTTTATTCAGCCTGGCGGTGATATTGATTTCGCGCTTTGCCTCGGGCGTGCACCTGGATACCGACGCGGTGCTGCTGGGCGAACTGGCGTTTGCGCCCTTTGACCGGCTGACCATGCTGGGGCTTGACCTGCCCAAAGCGGTGTGGGTGATGGGCGGGATTGTGCTGATTAACCTGGCCCTGATTGGCGTGTTTTACAAGGAACTTAAACTGGCGACCTTTGACCCGGCGCTGGCGGCCGCGCTGGGGCTGGCCCCGGCAGCGCTGCACTACGGCCTGATGACGATGGTCTCGGTGACGGCAGTCGGGGCGTTTGAATCGGTAGGGTCGGTGCTGGTGGTGGCGCTGATGGTCGGCCCGGCGGCGGCGGCGCGCCTGCTGACGGACAGCCTGAAGCGCATGCTGGCGTTGAGCACCGGGCTGGGGGTGGTGAGCGCCATCGGCGGGTACTGGCTGGCACGCGGGCTGGATGCGAACATCGCCGGTTCAATGGCGACAGTTACCGGCCTGCTGTTCGTGCTGGTACTGGTCTTTGCGCCGCAACGCGGCCTGGTGGCGCTGGCCCTGCGGCGCGCCCGCCAGCGCTGGGAGTTCGCCCAGGCGATGCTGGCGATTCACCTGCTGAACCATGAAGGCCGCCCGGACTACAATGAGGAAAGCAAGGTGGTGCACCTGCAGGAACACCTGCGCTGGACGCCGGAGTTTGCGGCCGGGGTGGTGGCGCGGGCACTGGAGGGACGGCTGGTGCAGCGCACGAATGGCAACCTGGAGTTAATGGAGGCCGGGCGCGAGTTGGCCCGCCAGCGGTTGATGCATTAGAAAGGGGCTCATAAGAGGGAGGGCCGGCATTCCAGCTCACCCAAGCGGCTGGCAGCGATTAGTCGCCGCCAGCCTTTGTAATTTAACGGCACAGCGCAAAAAAGGCGCGGCTATAATTCGGTCTGGTCAGATTTAATCCATCGGAAAGGAATACAAGCCTGTGGTCGCTTCTCAAATTCCCGGCCCATCCATCCCGCCTGTTTCACTGGTCGGGCTGTTTACGGACAGCTTCAAGACACCCTGGACTCTGTATCGCAAGTACGGGAAATTGGTTAACTTGAGTATGGGAAAACGCGGGGCTGTGCTTGCCTTTGGCGCGGAGTACAACCAGCAGGTATTCACCCACACGGATAATTTTCACACCATCGATTCGGAAACTTTTCCGGTGGAACTGCCCGCCAATACGGCACTGCACCGGTTGTGGAATAATGGCCTGTTGCAAATGAATGGCGAGCGCCATGACCAGCAACGCCGCCTGATGATGCCGGCCCTGCACCGGCGGCACATCGTCCAGTACCGCGAGAGCATGATTGCTGAAACCGAGAAACGGCTGGCCGGCTGGCGAATGGGCGAGACCCGCGACATGTTAGCCGAGATGCGCGCCATCACCTCCTCCATTGCCATCCGGGTGTTTCTGGGAATGGACCCGGATGAAGAAGGGGCAGCCCTGCAACGGATTCTGGGCGAATGGGCGGGCATGATTCAGTCCCCGGCTTACATGGTGTTACCGCTGAATATCCCCGGCCTGCCCATGCACCGGCTGATCCAACGCTCGGAAGAATTTGAGCAGGCATTGGAAGACCTGCTGGCCCGTAAACGCGAACAGTTGAAGACCACTGAACTGGTAGATGGCTTGTCGGCGCTTATTCAGGCGCAGGACGAAGATGGAACGCGCCTGACGGACAATGAGATTATGGGGCAGATTGGCACCTTCTATGTGGCCGGGCATGAAACCACCGCCAGCACGCTGACGTGGGCGCTGTTCCTGCTGACCCAGCATCCCGAGGTCTATGACGCGCTGACCGAAGAACTGAAACCTCTGGGCGGGAACGCCCCAACTCTGGAAGAAGCAGAACGATTGCCCTTGCTGGATGGAGTCATCAATGAAACGCTGCGACTGTTCCCGCCGTTGCCGTTTGTTACCCGGATTGCGCGGGCTCCCTTCCAGATGGGCGGCGCGGACTTTCCAGCGGGTACCAACGTGGGGTTAAGCGCGTTTGTCACCCATCGCCTGCCGGAAGTCTTTGCCAATGCTAATAAATTCCTGCCGGAACGCTGGGCGGAACTCGCCCCCACACCCTATGAGTTCATCCCTTTCAGCGTAGGGTCAAGGATGTGCCTGGGGGCAGCCTTCGCCCGGGCGGAATTGAAGACCGTCCTGCCGATGATTATTGGCCGCTACCAGCTTTCAAATCCGCCGGGGGCAAAGGTGGATTACCACGCGTCCATTTTCGTTGCGCCGCGCGGCGGCCTGCCGATGCAGATCGACGCGCCAGGGCATGCCTACCTGCTACCGGAAATTCGCGGCACGGTACGCTCGGTGGTTGCGTTGTAGATCAAATCGCCCCGGCAGATTGCCGGGGCGATTTGATTTTGTGGTGAATTAGCCTGCTATTTGCCGCGGCTGGGGGCCGAGGTTCTCGCTGCCGTAGCGTTTGAGCAGGTAGATGGCCAGCAACCACGGCAGAAGATTGAAGACGGTGGCGAGCATGGTGCTGCCGAAGGACGTCACGAGGTAGGTCTGCACCACGTTGTACCAGCCGTGCATCAGCACCATCAGGAACAGGCTGCCCTGATGGTTGTTGTACAGCCAGGTAAACACAATCGTGAAGCCGACGATGGCGACCATGGAAATGAGCAGGTAGGAAATGAAGCCGGGGCCTTTCACCGGGCTGAACTGGTAATTGACCGGGGCGTGCCACAAGGCCCACAGCGGGCCGAGAATCCAACTGGCGCGCTCGGCGGGGAAGAATTTTTGCAGACGCGGCAGGGCGAAACCGCGCCAGCCGGGTTCTTCCCAGATACCGGTAAAGATAAACATGAACACGAAATACGGCAGCAGGGCCGACCACGGCAGCAAGGGTTGGTAACTGGCGAGGCTGACCTGCCCGCTGACCAGCCCCACCACGAGCGCCAGCAGGGCGAAGCCCAGCGGCAGGCCGAAGGCGAGGGCGATGCCCTTCCAGCCCACGCGCCAGTTCAGCAGGGAGCGGCCCATTTCCGCCAGGCCGGCGCGGCCTTTGGTGAAGGCGGTAACGAGGAGGGCGGCCAGCAATGGCCCGGCGCCCAGACTAAAGACGAGGGCGGCCTGCCCGGCCGGGGCGGCGGCGTTACCGGTCAGCCAGCCGATGATGGCGAGGTAATTGGACTCATTGCTGATGCCGCTACCGGCGGCTTCAGCCAGGCGCAGGCCGGCCAAGTGAAAGGTCCAGGTAATGGCATAAGCGAGCACGAAATAGGCAATCAGGTCACGGTATTTTTTCATGGCTTCCTCCAACCAGAATGATGGCGAGATTATACATTCTTGCCGAAGGCCAGACAAACAAAAACGGGCACGGTGGTTAGCCATGCCCGTTTTACAACTAACCGCAGCAGGAACCGCCGCTGCCGCCGCAACAGGTGTCGTCGCAGCAGTCATCTTCCGGGTTGACCGGCAGGACAATCGGGTTCATGGCCTTTTCTCCTTTCGAGTGGGGTTGCTGATAAAGACGCTGGCGCACGCCAAAAGGACGCAAGTTGGATACATTTGCCCTGAAAGTGCGTCTTTTTGAGGTTGGCTGCGTCTTAGATAGTAGACCTGAAAACGAAAGGGAAGATTATGGACAACAACACCATCAAACAAGCCGTACGCGAACACTACGCCGAAGTGGCGGTCAAGGGCAGTTCGTGCTGCTCACCCAGCACCAGCGGCGCCAGTACCTGCTGCGGCGGCAGCGAACCGATTGACATCAACAGCCTGGTGGAATATGGTGAATTGAAACTGCGCGTGCCGGAAGGAGCCGAACTGGGGCTGGGCTGCGGCATCCCGACCGAGTACGCCGGGTTGAAAACGGGCGATACTGTGCTGGACCTCGGCAGCGGGGCGGGCGTGGATGTCTTCCTGGCGGCGCAAACGATTGGGCCGGAAGGCCGGGCGATTGGGGTGGATATGACGCCGGAGATGGTGGCCAAAGCGCGAACCAATGCCGAAAAAGGTGGCTATGCGAATGTGGAATTCCGGCTGGGCGAGATTGAAAACCTGCCGATTGAGAGCCAGAGCGTGGATGTGGTGCTCTCCAACTGCGTGATTAACCTGGTGCCGGATAAGGCGCGGGCGTTTGCCGAGGTCTTCCGGGTGCTGAAGCCGGGCGGCCACTTCACGATTTCGGATACGATACTTTTCGGCGAGATGCCGGCCGAAGTGCAGGCCAGCGTGGCGGAGTGGGCCGGCTGCGTGGCCGGGGCGTTGAAGGAAGACGAGTATCTGGCGATTGTGCAGGCGGCGGGGTTTGAACCGGTTGAAGTGCTGGCGCGTCAGGAGTATGATTATGGCAAGGGCGAGGGCTTTGGCCTTGCCAGCATTACCGTAAAAGGGACGAAGAATTGACCCTGACGACCACGGCACTCTGGGAAGAATTCGGGCAGCGCCTGGGGGGCTTCATCCGCAAGCGCGTGGATGACCCCCAGGACGCGGAAGACCTGCTACAGGAGGTCTTCCTTAAGATTCACACCCGCCTGCACACGCTGGAACAGGAAGAGCGGGTGCTGCCCTGGATTTACACGATTGCGCGCAACACGATTCTGGATTACTACCGGGCGCGCCGCCCCACCGACCCGCTGCCCGAAGACCTGGCCGAAGAGCCGGAACCGCTGGAAGCCGAACCGGAAGCGCGGCTGGCGGCCGGATTGCAACGCATGATTCAGGCCTGCCTGCCGGGCGATTATCAGGAAGCGTTACTGTTAACGGAAATTCAGGGCATGAAGCAAACCGAGCTGGCCGAAAAACTGGGGCTGTCAGTAAGCGGGGCCAAGAGCCGGGTGCAGCGCGGGCGGGTATTGCTACACCAGGCGCTGACGGATTGCTGCCAGTTCCACTTTGACCGCACCGGCCAGATGATTGACTATGCACCGCACGGAACCGAGTGCGGCTGCGGGGCGTGTTAGGCGAAGTTCCATTTCAAAACACTAACAATCAGGGGAAATGATTAACCGCCAGGCCCCAGATGTAAAATGACCCGCG
>CAZEQN010000012.1:21057-21929 GCA_964514335.1 uncultured Anaerolineaceae bacterium | reverse complement strand
GCGTTTGCTTAAGAGTTGGGCTTCGCCCAACTCCATTCGCTCAGGGTGACAAGGGCTTCCTTATCGGCATCCTTGCAACATAGCACCCGGAAGTTGCTTTTCAAACACCAGATTCTGCCAGTTCAACCTCCGGGAGGTTTGACTGCATGGAGTGTGGACTCGCGCGGCGCGATTTTCAGGCGGCAGCCAGCATTTCCAGAGCGGCGGCCAGGCTGGTTTGGTGGTCTTCGGCGGGTTCCAGCGTCAGCACCTGAACACCGTGTTCGGCCAGTTCTTCAGCGGCGGCGCGGCTAAAGGCCAGCACCCCGGCTTTGGCCGCCAGGTAGGCGGCGCGCGGCTCGGCCGACTGTGGACCGGGGCGCGGCCCGATGTTGAGAATCACACCGCCGCCCTGCTCGGCCATGACGCGCCCGACCGATTGGGAGGCGAGGAAGGTGCCAGTGAGGATGACATCCACTGTGCGGCGCCAGTCCCATTCGTCCATACCGAGGATGGGGTGATGGGGCTGGACGCTGGCATGGTTGACGAGTACATCTATTCGGCCATAATCGGCGAGGACATCCTGTACCAGCGATTGCAAATCCAGCTTGCGGCTGATGTCATTTTCATACAGGCGCGCTTCGCCGCCGACGGCCTGAATTTCCGCCGCCAGCGGGTCAAGATTAATGCGAGTGAGGTCATTGAGCGCCAGGCGGACGCCCTGCCCGGCAAGGGCAAGCGCCAGAGCGCGGCCGAGACCAAGGCCCGCGCCGGTAATCAGTACAACTTTGTTCTTAAGGCGCATCGGGTTCCACCAGAGTCCAATCTTCAATTGTGAGTTCTTCCGCACAACGCGGAAATTCCTGCGGGTTGAGGTTGTTGTTAAGCGGCAG
>CAZEQN010000012.1:0-21047 GCA_964514335.1 uncultured Anaerolineaceae bacterium | reverse complement strand
CGGCAGGTTGAAGTAGGGCGAGGGGTCGTAGGTGTTGGCAATCTCCAGCTCGTTGAGAAAGCGCCCCTGGCCATCATCGCGCACGACCGAGAAGTGCAGGTGCAGGCCAGTGGGATTGAGCGGGTCACCGGAGTAATCGCCCTGAAAGCCAAGGAAGGTTCCGGCTTCGACGAAAATCTCTTCGCTGCCGGCCGGGAATTGTTCTGAAATAAAGGAGGTGCCGTCGGTGTCAGCCATGTGGGTGTAGTAGGTCCAGATCTGACGGGTGGGGGCCAGCGGGTCATTGGGAATGCGGATGATGACGGTGGAAGACCACTCCGGCAGGCGGGTGAGGTAGCCCGGGTAGGCGGCATACACGGCGGTTATGCCGGGTTGCGTGCCGGGAAAAATATCGATGCCGGCATGGCGATGGCCGACCCCGTAGGATTGATCCCACAAGCCAAAAATAGCGCCGGTGGTGGGGAAGGCAAAAGGGGCGTCGCCGCAGCGCATTCCGGGCTGCAAAACGATTTCGGCGTATTTTTCGGGGTTGGCGCGGTAGTCGGCAAAGAGCAGCCAGCGGCTGGAGCGGCTGCCGCCCAACTGACGGTAGGCGAACACGCCGCCGGCCACGGCCAGCGCCAACACCAGACCGACCACCAGCCACAAGCGGCCGGGCCAGCGCGGTGGTTTGAGAGATACGGGCTTGAAAGTCATTCAGTCTCCGAGTGCAGGGCCAGCACAGTAGCGCGGGTGTGGTCCAGAATGGCCTGCGGGGCGATGCGCAGCAGGGTGGTATCCGAGCCGCCCCCGCCGTACACTTCAGGCTGGGTGAGTACGGCGGCATCCAGCAGGGTGGGCAAGGGCTGGCGATGGCCGAAGGGTGGCATGGCCCCCACCGGGTAACCAGCGTGAGCCAGTACGGCTTCGGCATCAGCCAGTTTGACCTGTTTGCGCCCCACCCCGGCATGGCGCGCCAGGGCGCGCGGGTCCACCCGGCGGGTGCCGCCGGTAACAGCCAACAACGGCGCGCCGGCCACCAGGAACAGAATCGATTTGACGATTTGTTCCGGCTGGCAGCCGAGGGCCAGGGCGGCGGTTTCAACCGTGGGGGTGTGGGCGGTGAGGTGCAGAATCTCGCCCGGCAACTGGTGGGCGGCGAGATAGGCCTGCAAGTCGGCCGGGGTGAGGGCTTCAGGCATCGGGCGGGGCGGCGGGCTGAAAATTGACGAGGTCGTCTTCGAGATGGTGCGCCATCAGCAGGGTCATGTGGCCGCCCGTGAGGCGTTGCAGGGCTTCGCCGGTGCGCAGGCCGGCGGGCGAATTCATGGCAGTCTTGAGGGCTTCCATTGAATCAAAGTAGAGTTCGTGGATGAGGCCGGCATGCCAGCCGCCATGCAGCAGGCGGTCGACCCGGCTGGTGGTTTCACGGCGCAGGCCGGGCATCTGCTCACATTCATGCAGGAAAGCCGGCCACTCGGCATCAAAGGCGGCTTCATCCAGCGGCGGTTCAATGAGGATGATCAGTTTGTGCATGGCACAGGGATTATACCCAAGGGAAGGCGCATAAACCTTTCATTAACTCCACCTGTGTAAGGCAGCGGCCGCATCAAAGCATGGTAAGATTCCGGCATTGTCCGCCTGAATCTGGAGCATGAATGGACGACAAAATCACCATCATTGAAGGCCCGCCCCCCACGTTTGACATCGTCAATGACCTGTGGGCGACGGGCATCTATGAAAGCCCGACCCTGGGCAATGTGGTTGTCACTCAACTGCGCACGTTTAACGGGGCCGAACTGCTGGAACGCTGCCACCGAGCGTGGCGCCACCGCCAGCCGATTCACCTTGAATTTAAGTCCGCCGAGGGCCTGAAAATGGAAGCCTCGATTGTGGCCGCCCGCGCGACCGAAACCGAAAATGGCGACCTGCTGACGCTATGGGTGCGCCTGCCGGAAGACGATATTGAAGTCGAGTTTGGCTATGTTGGCGCCGAAGACGAGGCGGACACCTTTGACGACCTGGATTTCAATGACCTAGACGGCCGCGAGCCGGATGACGACAGCGATCTGCCCCAGATGCCCTGAAGCAAACTCTCTTGTGTAATCCCAACACCCGTTGCACTAGCAGCGGGTGTTTATTATCCGTCGCGCAATCCCTGATAAAATCGGCTCAACCCAAGAAATAAAGGAACTGTCCATGTCTGAAGACCTGTTGCTCACCGACCTGACCGATGGCGTGCTGACGCTGACGCTGAACCGCCCCAAAGCCAACGCCTTCAACGAGCCGCTGATAAAGGCGACCCAGACGGCCTTTAAGGACGCCGCCCGCAATAAAGATGTCCGCTGCGTGCTGCTGACTGGCAGCGGCAAAATTTTCAGCGCCGGACAGGATGTGACCGAGTTCGGCGGCGAACACGACCAGCCGCGCTCTTTCCGGGCGCACCTGCAGAAGACTTACAACCCGCTGGTACTGGCGATGCGCCAACTGGAGAAACCGGTGCTGGCGGCCATCAACGGGGCGGTGGCGGGGGCGGCGCTGGGGATTGCCCTGGCGGCTGACCTGCGGATTGCCTCCGACCAGGCGCGCTTTGTGGTGGGCTTTGGGGGCATCGGCCTGGCGCCGGACAGCGCGGTTTCCGTGATGCTGCCGCTGCTGATTGGGCTGGGGCGGGCGGCCGAGGCGGCTTATTTCAACGACCCGATTTCAGCCGAGCAGGCGCTGGCGTGGGGGCTGGTGAACAAGGTGGTAGCGGCAGACACACTGGCCGACGAAGCCCGGGCGTTGGCGCACCGGCTGGCAGATGGCCCAGTGTACGCCTTGGGCCTGACCAAGCGCGATTTCAACCGGGCGCACCTGGCGCACCTGGAAGAGATGCTGGACTACGAAGCCCACATACAGGAAATCGCCGGGCGCGGCCCGGACCATAAAGAGGGCCTGGCGGCCTTTCTGGAAAAGCGCAACCCGCAGTATCGCAAATAATGTAAAACAAAAAGAGGCCGGTGTTCCGGCCTCTTTTTTTATTCTTACGGCTACGGGCAATAACCCGGGTTGTTGATGGCATCCTGAATTTGCTGGATGCGGTTGCCGGGGTCCGGGTGGGTGGAGAAAAACTCCGGCGGGCGCGCCCCGCTGGTGGCCGCGGCCAGAATCTCCATGACTTCCACCATCGCCGAGGGGTCATAGCCAGCGGAGAGCAGCAGGCAGACACCGACACGGTCCGATTCGATTTCGTCTTCGCGGCCGAATTTCATGTTCACCAGTTGGCCGACCATCTGGGCGATGTAAGCAGCCTGCTGGCTGCTGGGGTTTTCAGGGTCATAGGTCGCCAGCACCACTGCGCCGGTCAGGCCCTGGGTGAGTTCCAGCTTGGCCATGTGCTCGGCGCCATGCCGGCCAATGACATGCACAATTTCATGGGCGAGGACGGCGGCGACCTGCTCTTCGGTATCCAGCCGGTCATACAGGGCGGCGGTCATGTAAATCTGGCCGCCGGGCAGGGCAAAGGCATTGACAGTCTGGGCATCCGCCAGCAGGGTGAATTCAAAGGGGTAGCCGCTGGCGCGGGCCACGCTGTTTTCCACCAACCGAAAGCCAACCGCATCCAGAAACTCCTGGGCGGCCGGGCTGGGGTCGGCGCCGCCATACTGGGCGGCCACCTGCGGCGCAGCCTGCAAACCGAGGGCGACCTCCTGCTCACGGGAGATGGAAATGTATTGGGTTTCGCCCGTTACGGGGTTGAGTTGGGCCGAACCAAAATAAGAGAACAGGGCAAAGGCCGCCAGCCCGAGGCCCATAAGCAGGCGCATATTGAGGCAGCCGGTCTGACGGCCGGACTGCGGACGAATGCGCTGGCGGGCGGGGGTGCGATAGATGGTCATTTTGATTCCTCCACCGGCTCAAACATTTCCACTTCCCAGAGTTCGTACAACCCACCAGCCAGGGCGCCAAAAACCACATGGCTGACGAGCATCATCCAGTTACGCAGGCCGTAGAACCAGGGGAACATGGCTGAAAGGCCAAAGATGTTAATGCCGTACAGGGCCAGGCCGAAAGCCGCCCCACCCAGCACGCCCACCGCCATGCCCCAGCGGTGGATGATGAAGGCCAGCAGGGCGGCGAAAGCCAGCGAGAGCGCCAGATGCACCAGCAGCCCGACGAGAATCGTGGCAATACCCGGGGTGGGGCCCTCTTCCAGCGCGGGCGCGCCGAGCAGAATGCCGGCCGCCATGCGCAGGAAAAGCCACGGGCTGCCGAGCGTGATGGCGGTGAGGACCGAATTGACCACCAGCGAGAAAACGCCGCTGGCCAACCCGGCCCAGAGGGCGGCCCGCCAGTCCACTACCTGTTTAAGACGTTGTACGGATGTTTGCATCAGAAACCTCCTGCATCAGAACCCATTTTAACGCTGCAATAGGACAAAAGTGGCGCTCGCCGCAAAAAGGGTGAAGACCCCCAGAGCGGCGGCAAAGAAAACCCCGCCGCTGCGCTGATTCTGCAATTGCATTTCCGGCGGTTCGCCAGTCAGTTTGTATTCCGGGCCGCCCAGCCAGGCCAGCAGGGCGCCGCCCACCAGCCCGCCGACATGGCCCCAGTTGTCAATGCCGGGCGACAGGCCGATGATGAGGTTGATGACCGCCACCTGCACCAGATTACGCAATAGCAATTGGGCCTGTGCGCCAAACAACCGGCGATTGAGGTAGGCGAACATGCCCAGCGCGCCGACCAGCCCAAAAATGGCCGTTGACGCGCCCACCGAGGGGGCGGCGGAAAAAGCAAATGACGCCACCACGCCACCGAAAACCGAGAGGCTGTATAACACCAGAAATCGCAGATGGCCATAGAACGGCTCCAGTTGCGGGCCAAGGACATGCAGGGAGTACATGTTCACACCGATGTGCAAAAGCGAGCCGTGCAGCAGGGCAGGCGTGAAGAATCGCCACCACTGGCCCTCCTGAATCAACTCATTGACTTTGGCCCCCAAATACAGCGGGAGATCAACCCCCAGCAGCAGATCGGCGCCGACCTGCAAGAGATAGACGAGGATGGTAATCGCCATGATGCCATAGGTTACGAAGGGCGTGGCGCTGGGCAGGCGCACGGTCACGCGCTCGACCGGGACGCGGATTTCGGGCGGCACGGCGGGGTCGTGTTGGGGTTGAGATTCGGGGGTTTCGCTCACAGGGTCGCTCGCTTGGGTTGGGTGCGATGGTGCTCGGCAGCAATCACGGCCCGGACGGCTTGCACGGTTTGCGCCAGACAACCTTCGTGGTTAATGATGAGATAGTCAAATTCCGGGATGCGGGCGCGCTCGCCGCGGGCCACATCCAGGCGGTGCTGGATTTGCAGATCGGTATCGGTTTCGCGTTTGCGCAGGCGGCGCTCCAGGTCGGTGAGGTCGGGCGCATCAATGAAGATGGTGATGGCCTGGTTACCGGTCAGTTGGCGCACCGTTTCAGCGCCCTGCACATCCACCCGCATCAGCACATCTTTGACACCGGATAGGGCCTGCTCTACATGGCGGCGCGGCACGCCTTTGTTCTGGCCGTAGACATCGGCATGTTCCCAGAATTCGCCATTGCCGGCCATGCGCTGAAATTCGGCTTCGCTGACAAAGACGTAATCATAGCCGGGAGTCTCACCGGGGCGCGGCTGGCGCGAGGTAACGGTAACGATGAATTCAAACTCATCCGACTCGCGGCGCAGGCACTCGACCACGCTGTCTTTGCCAGCCCCGCTGGTGCCGGAAATGACAACCAGCAAGGGATGGCCGTGGGTGTAAGATGGCGGGGGAGAAGAGGTCACAAAGCGCTCCAGAAGTCAGGCAGGGTTTAGGCTTGAAGCATGGGGTTCATAAAATTATAATCCCCGTATGCCCAATTACCCGTATGTGTGCCAGGATTGCCAGAAACGCTTTATGAAATTTATGACCTATGCCGAATATGGCACGGCGGCGGTAGCCTGCCCGCAATGCGGCAGCGCCCACGTTCAGCGGCGGATTGGGCGGGTGCGGATGACGCGTTCGGAGGACAGCCGGTTGGATTCGATGGCTGGGATGGATGACCTGGCCGGGCTGGAAGACGACCCGAAAGCAATGGCGAAGGTCTTCCGCCAGATGAGCAGTGAACTGGGCGAAGATGCCGGCCCGGAGTTTAATGAGGTGATTGACCGGCTGGAACGCGGCCAGAGCCCGGAAGAGATCGAGCGCGAACTGCCCGCGCTGGGCGACGCTGATGGCGGGGATGGGTTCGGAGATGATTGAAAGCAGCCCGATTCAGACTGTTTTACAAACCGCATTTCACAACCTGCCGAACGGCGGGTTGTATTACTAATCCGCACCCACAGGTTTGCCTGCCAGAGGAGACGCGGCCATGACCGTGACGATTTACCCGCTGACGCCCGAACGCTGGGCAGATTTTGAAGCCGTACTGGGGCAGCACGGCGGCCCGGGCGGCTGCTGGTGCATGCACCCCCGCAGCACACATAAGGAATATGAACAGAGCAAAGGAGCAGGCAACCGCCGCAAGATGCAGACGCGGGTGGCAAGCGACCTGCCCGCGCCGGGGCTGCTGGCGTATGTAGACGACCAGCCCGCCGGCTGGTGCGCGGTGGCGCCGCGGGCCGAATTTGTGCGCCTTAAGACGTCGCGGCTGTTCAAACCGATGGATGAGGAACCGGTGTGGTCGGTGACCTGTTTCATGATTCACAAAGACTTTCGCAAGCAGGGACTTTCGGGGGCGTTGCTAAACGCCGCCGCCGATTACGCTCGCCAGCACGGGGGGCGCATTTTGGAGGGCTACCCGGTGGAGCCAGTGCAGGACGTGGTACCGGGGGTGTTTGCATGGACGGGGTTTGCGAGCGTGTTCCGCAAGTGCGGCTTTGAGGAAGTGGCGCGCCGCTCGGAGACGCGCCCGATGATGCGCAAGCAGTTGTAGCGCAGGGTTAAATGCATGCGGGGCGGCTGATGAGCCGCCCCGCTTTTTGTTGGCGTATGAGGGCTACAACTCGGCTGGCAGTTTGGCCCGGAAGGCGTTGCGCACCAGGTTGGCATCAAACCATTCGCCGGCTTCGCCGGAAACGGCGTACTGGTACACGGCGGCGGTGTAGATGCCGGTGAGGGTGGAGGACACCAGGCCCATCAGCACCAGAACGCCGACCAGCAGGACCGCGCCGGTTATCAGCGCCCAGAGCGGCAGGTTAAGGACCGCGCCGGCCATCAGCAAGCCGCCACCGAGCAGGATGACGACGAAGAAACTCAACCCGGTGACCGCGCCGAGGCCGAAGTTGCCCGCCAACTGCTCACCCCAGGTTTTCTTGAGCAGTGCGGCGCTGCGCTTGACGGCGGCCAGCGGGCTAAGCCCCTCCACCGCCAGCACCGGCACGACCAGGAAAGTCGCCAGATTCCAGGCCATGCCGACCAGCGAGATGGCGAAACGACCGAGGCCCTGCTTGTTTTCGCTCAAGCGTTGAATAATCATTCCGACCGTAGCAGCGATGACGGCGTAGCCAAGGATATTGACGAAATTTTTCAGGGCAATCTGGATGCCATCGCGAACAGTCGGGTCGCCGCCTTCCAACCGGATCATGGCCGCGCCGACCAGGGCGGTGTTGGCAAAAATGATAACGGTGTACTGCACGACGTAGAAGGCGAAGCCGACAATCAGGCCGCCAATCTGGGCGTTTTGCGAAAACAGGGCATCGAACAGGCCGCTGAAGGCCATCGGCACAACGAAGGCGAGGCTGACGAAGAACAGGGCGATGCTGGAGACAATCGGAAAGACCAGCAGTTCCTTATCGGCCCACAGGACGCGCCCGCTGGCTTTCACCAGTTCCCAAGAAGTAGAAAGTTTTTCAAACATGGCAAATCTCCTCTTTATAAATAGTCCACCACAAAGGGTGGTTGCTTCTCACTCAACAGGGCAAAGAAATGCCGGGCTTCCTCATAACTGCCGTCATGCCCGGTGTGGCCGATGGCGGGGTGCACCCGCAGGCCGGCCCAGGCGCGACGTTCATTGTACAACTGTACCAGCGGCAGAGTTTTCGTGCCAAACAGATTCAGGCGGTCATACTGATGCTGAACGAGAAAAAGGGGCGGCAGGCGGTCGCAGGCGGCGGCGGCGGCGTAAATGTCCGGCAGACGGTCCAGCGTTTCATCGTCCGGGCGGGCGAGGTGGGTGTAGGCCCCGGCGATATTCTGGCTGCGGTTGTCGCGAATTTTGCCTTTGAGGTCAATCACCGGAGCCATGGCGTACACACCATCGGCGCGGTATTTGAGGGCGTAGTACAGGGCCGCAAAGCCACCCATGGAAGCCCCAATGCAATACCAGGCCGGGGCGTTACGCTCGGCGCGTATTTTCTCAATCAGGCCGGCGGTCAGGCGTTCGACGAAGTTATCGCCCTGCTCGCCCCAGAACCAACTGCCGAGATTGTTCCAGCCAAAGTTATCCAGCGGCAGCAGCAGGTCAAAATCCGGCCAACTGTAGCGAATGGGGTGAATGTCTGACCCGACATGGCCGTGAAAGACCACTACCAGCCCGCGCGAAGTCTGGAGGGCGGGGAAGAACGCATAGCGCAGGGTGCGGCCCTCGGCGGTGGTTTCAAAGGGGAAGTAGGCGGCGATATTCTCCGGCACAAAGCCCTTTTCAACCGTCTGGCGCTCGGACTGGGCGCGGGCGTAGTCGCGCAGGGCCTTCAGGCTGCCAGCCAGCATGAGGTCGCGGTTGGCGCTGGCAAGCGGAAACGCCGCCCCGGCCGGCTGGCGGAAGATGGCCCGGACGCTATCCCAGGCGCGGCGCAGCCCCAGCACACGGACTTTGCTGGCAAAGCGCAGCAGGCGATGGTGCAGCGACAACTCGCTCATACAATCAGGTCAGCCAGCAGGGTTTTGACCGCCGCCAGTTCGTCTTCGTTCACGGTATGCCCCATGCGAGGGTAGATGCGTTTGTCCACGTGGGCGCCCAGCCCGGCGAGGGCGGTGGCGCTTTCTTCCACCCGTTCCAGCGGGATGTGCGGGTCAATATCCGAGCAGCCGAGAAAAGCGGGCGTACCCGCCAGCGAACCATTGAAGGCAAAGGTTGTGCCCGGCGGGCCAATCAGCCCGGCGCTCAAGCCCACCACGGCGCCGTAACGCTGGGCACTGCGGGCAGCAAAGGTGAGAGCGAGGCAGCCGCCCTGTGAGAAACCGAGCAGGGCGGTGCGCTCCGGCGGGATACCCGCGGCGCCGATATCGGCCAGCAGCCAGCCGACCAGCCCAAGGGCCGAGGTCAGCCAGGGTTCGTTTTGTTCCAGCGGCGAGAGAAACGAATAGGGATACCAGGTGGATTGGCGCGCCTGGGGGGCGAAGTATGCCAGGCCGGGCGCGTCAATGTAAGGGGTGAGGCTCAAAATATCATCCGCCGAGGCGCCGCGCCCATGCAGCAGGATGACCGCTGCCTTTGCTTCGGCCAGCGGCGCGCCGGCCGTGAGAATCTGGGTGTTGTTGTGGGGGTCGCTGGCTTCGGTCATTGGCGGTTACGGGTGAGGATTTCTGGCGAGTAGTAAAAGGTCTGGCGCAGGCCGGGGGTCAGGCCACCAGAGTGGCGGTAGCCCATGTACGTGCCCCAGTGCTGCATCCAGCGGAACCACAGGATTTCCAAACCGGCCTGCCACAAGCGGCGCTGGGTGGCGGCGGCTTTGAGGTCAGCCCAGACGTAGCGGGTAAACAGGCGCAGGGCCGTGCGCAGGCGGTACTGGCTGTGGGGCAGGATGTGCTTGAGGGCAATCCCCTCACGCCGGTAACGATTGTACACCTGACGCGGCGATTCCTCATGGATGTGGATGACCCCGGCTTCGGCCACATAGGCCAGGACATGCCCCTCGGCCAGCGCCCAGGAGGCCCAGGCCAGGTCTTCCAGCCCGGTCAGGGCTTCGTCGTAGGGGTTTTGTTGCCAGAGGGCGCGCCGGATGGCGGCGTTGGCATTGTTGCAGAACGGGTCGGTCTGGCGCGGGTTGGAGACCTGCGGGTAATACTGCTCAAAGAAACGTTGCTCCGAAAAGCGGCTGGTCGGCGTGCCGCGTTGCAGGCCATAGGCAAGGGCGACCTGCGGGTCAGCAAAAGCGGCCAGCAGGTTGCCGAGCCATTCGTCGTGCAGAGGGTAGCAGTGGGCGCTGATATTGATGACGAATTCGCCGGCGGCGGCCTGAATGCCACGATTGAGCGAGCGGCCAAAGGTGAATTCAGCCGGGGCGATATGGAGAATGCGCGCCCCGTTCTGCTGGGCGATGGCGACGGTGTTATCGGTGGAACCGGAGTCGACCAGGAGGACTTCAAAGTCGCGGAAATGTTGCCCGTGCAGGCCGGCCAGCAAGCGGCCGATGTGGCGGCCCTCATTGTAGGCGCGGACGATGATGGAGGCACGCGGGGTCATGACCAGTTTGAGTCCTGTTCGTAGCCCAGCCGCACCAGCAGGTCGGCGGAGGTTTCCTTGAACAGGGCGGTGATTTCAGGAGAGAAGGCGGCGCGCCAGCCGCCGGCCTTGCCGCTGCGGAAGGTGGGGGAGCGCCCCGGGTCCATGGCGGCGTGCAGGCGGGCAATGGCGGCCGGGCGGTCCAGCCGGGAAGTAAAACCGCGCTCAACGGCATGGTCAAAGACCCGGCCGAGGGTCGCTTCGGGTTCGGCGAGGAAGTCTTCGTAGCGCAGGGTGAGGACTTCGGGGCGGGCCAGCCAGCCAAGGTAGGGGGCAAAGCGGGCGGCGATGTCCGGGAAGGGCACAGCCAGCTGCGGCAGACCGAGAATGCTCACCCGCAGGCGGTCTTCAAAGGTGTGGAGTTCTTCGGTGTAATAGCGGTGATGGACGTGGTTGGGTTCCATCTCGGTGACGTAATGGACATGCGAAACGACCACGTCGCGCGGGTCGCGCAGGATGAAGAAAGCGGCCCGGCCGGGGGCGCACAGGGCGGCCTGGATTTCAGGCTCGGCGTGCAGGTGGCCGTAGCCGATATCGCCGGGTTGCAGGCGGGCGAGGTCGGCGAGGATGTCCGGCAGGGGGCGGGGCTGGCCGGTGGGGCCATCAAAGGTGATGACGGGCGGCAGGCCGCTGACCACCGCCGGGCCGAGACCGGCAAAGGCTTCCAGCACCTGGGTGAGCAGGTGGGTGCCGCTCTTGGGAAACGAGTTGCCAAAGAGGGCCGGGCCGTTCAGGCCGCCCCAGCGCAGGCGGGCGGCGGCGCGGCGGGCGTGCTGGCGCAGCCGTTTGAGGGTGAGTTTGGCGTTCATGCCTGGAATTACACCACAGAAGCGCGCCGGGGCTTAGCGTTCATAGCCGAGGCGCTCGAGCAGGTCGCCAGTGGCGCGGTTAAAGTGCTCGAGATTGGCGGGGGTGAAGTGCTCGCGCCAGTTGCCGGGCTGGCCCTTGCGGAAGGTGCCGGAACGTTTGGGTTCAATGGCGCGGCCGAGGGCGGCCAGCGCCTGCGCACGCGGTAACGTCGGTTGAAAACCGCGCTGCTCAAGATAATCCAGCAGGGCGTTAAAAGCGGCCTCGCGATTCAGAATCAGGTCTTCAAAACGCAGACACAGCACGCCGGGCTGGGCCAGCCAGGGCAGATATTTTTCGTACCTGACCAGCAGGGGCGAGAGTTCAGCGCCAGGGGCTTCCACGCCTGCAATCGTGGCGTCAATGCGGGCTTCCATGCTGGTGAGGACCTCGTTGTAGTAACGGCGCTGGGCGTGGCCGGGGTGCAGTTCGGTGGCGTAGAACACATGCGAGATGACGACATCGCGCGGGTCGCGATACACGAAGACCGTAGCACGCCCGGGCTGCTGCAACAGCGAGAGGAAGGGTTCGCGCGCCTGGACGTAGCCGTAGCGCAGGTCGCCGGGTTGCATGGCCTGCAGGTTGGCGAGGACGCGGGCATCTTCCAGTTTGGCATTGGCCTGGTCGCGGGTAACGGGTGGGAAGCCGGGGTTCACAAACGGGCCGATATCCGGCAGGCCCTGCAAGACCTGGCTGATGAGGTGCGAGCCGGACTTGGGCATGGCGTTGCCCAGCACGGCGGGCGTGGCGGCGAGGGCGTCCGCGCCCCAGCGGCGGGCGGCGGCCTTGCGGCGGGTGCCATGGCGGACGCGTTTGAGGGGCGTGTTCCAGTTCATTGGGCGGCTCGGTGGGGGTTGGTGGGTTGGGGCGAATCGCTGAAAGACACCAGACCTTTTTCGGCGAACTGGGCGATGATTTCCCACACGGCGGCGTAGGGCAGGTTCAACTCGGTGGCAATATCGGCGACGGTGCGCTCACCATCACAACGTTCCATAATCTGAAACAGATTGCGGTGGCCCTCGGGGTTGATGCGGTAGTCAATCCAGATGCCGTGGCCGGAGGCAAAGACCTCGCCCTTGAACTGGTTGACGACATAGCGATTGCTGTCAAAGGCGCGCACCAGCGCCAGGGCGGCGTCGCGGGCTTCTTCCAGTCTTTGCTGGGTGACGATGGCGGGCGTATCGGCGCTGGAATGGTATTCGGGGTAAGGCGCAAAGCGCGACTCCGGCAAGTGCGGGTTGACCACCCGCGAGAGCGAGAGCATCGGCACGCGTACGCCGGGGGCGTTGAACTGGCGTTCGTCATTGTCAATGATGGTGCGGTACGGGCCGATATACCCGGCCGGGGCCACGCCGCGAAAAGCGCTGACCAGAGCGCGGTCGCATTGACTTTCGGGCTGGAAGGAACCCTGCAGGGCCAGCGGGGCAGCATTGCCGAGCATTTCGAGGAACAGGCCGCCGCGCATCCCCGGAATAAGGTCTTCGTGCTGGCTCAAATAGGCCACCGAGCCAATGGTCTCTGGAAAGAACAGAATGCGGACGGTGTGGCGCAAGGGCGGCCCGGCCAGCAGGGCGCGAGCGACATCCAGCCCGACCAGCACGCCGGTCAGGTCGTCGTTGGCCTGGGCCGGGTGGCAGAGGTGGGCAGCCAGCACAAAACTCTCCGGAAGTTGGCCGGGGATGACAATTTCGCCGATTTTGAGGGCGCCGGGTTCAAAGCGGGTGCGGATGACGACCCGGTATTCGTCATCGGATAGGCGGTCTTTGAGGGTTTGCGGGCAACACAGCCCCCAATCACGCTGGTAGTACTTGAACACAAACGGAATGGCATCCGGCAAGCGCGGGTGGGTGTGCAGGTGGGCGAAGAGTTCTGCGCGGCTGACCACGCCTTCAAAGGGCAGGGAGTAAGAAACAATGTGCAGGGGATGGTCAGCGACATCCAGCAGACGCTGGCCGTCCAGCGATTCGAGATATGCTTCGTCCACGCTCCATTTTTCGGGCACAGTCCAGGTCCAGACTGGCGTACCGCTGGGGACTTCATGAATGGTCATCGGGACGACCTCGGCCAGGCGCGCCAGGGCGGCGTCGTAGCCATCCGAGACGAGTTCGCGTGGCAGGGGCGCGAGTTCGTGGAGCAGGTCAAGCATGGAAGGGGCGGTCATGGGGATAGTGTAACGCGGAGCGGCGGGTAAATGATAATGAGTAAATGGTAACTTGTAAGTGGCAAATCGTAACGGACGATCCGGCGGTGGGCTAGACGCCGGGCGGGCGGTTGCTGACCAGCGCCCACGGGTCAGCGGCCAGCAGTTCATCGGTGACGGCCACGAAGTCGCGCAGGCGGCAGGTGGAAAGCCAGCCAAAGTTAAGCCGGACGGCCTGCCACTGGCCGCGGCGTTCGAGTTCGGTTTGAATTGGTTTCAGCACCAGTTGGGCGTCATATTTTTCATCGCGTACAAACATGCCATAGGTACGCGTGTGCCACTCACCCTCGAGCCGGATGCGGCCGGTAAAATCCTTCCAGTAGCGATAGGGCACGCGGGCGCGCTGCTCGGAGTAATGCACCATGCTGACGGCCTGAATATCCGCGCCCAGCAACAGAAGTTTGAAGTCATACGCTAACAGTCTATCAGCCGGGGAGCCGGGCTCGTAGGCGGAGTGAGTATCGAGGGCAACCAGTTCTTCGGTCAGCGGACCGATGACCGAAAGCGGCTGCATCGGGTGGCGGGTACGGCGCGATTCGGGGTGCTGGCGCACCAGTTCGGCGAACACGCCCATGTCTTTGGAAGGGGCGCTGGCGGGGTCGTAGTCTATGCCCTTGTGAAAGACGAACGCATAGGTGGGGGCGACCAGCGTACCGGCCGGGCCGATGGCGTTGAGTACGGCCCACAGGTAGAGTTCCGGGCCGCCTTCGGGCTGGCCAAGCAGTTGCAGGGCGCTGTGGGTCATCAGGCCATCGCCGGGCTGAATACCGAGGGCGTGCAGGGCGGCTTCGACCTGGGCCTGGGTTACGGTGGGCAGCGGCATAGCAGGCTAAACGGCTATTTCTGCACCAGCATCCGAACCTGGGTGAGTTCGGTGTGAAAACCCTGCTTGAGCCAGAACGTCAGACCGCCATGGTTGCCGGCCATGACCTGAATTTCAATCGAATGAATGTCGTGCTTTTTCAGGGCTTCAATGGCGGTTTCGGCCAGCCGCACGGCGACCTTCTGGCCGCGGGCCTGCTGGTCCACATACAGGTGGCTGATTTCGCCGACGGTGGCCTGGCCGAGGTAGTTGGGCAGGCGTTTCAGGCGCGCCAGCAGGAAGCCTTCGATGCCACCATTGAGTTCCGCCACCCACAGGAAGATGGTCTTATCCAGTTCGTCTTGAAATGATTCCAGCCACAGGCTGGCAGCATTGGCCGGGCGCGGCAATTTGAGGGTCAGGCCGCGATGGTACTCATCCAGTTCGGCCCACAGTTTGCCCACGCCAGGCAGGTCGGCCTTGCTACCGGGGCGGATGGCGATTTCAGTCATGGCGTCTCCTGGTCGGGCAGGTCGTAGCGGGCGTTCTCCGGCGCGGCGGGCTCAAGGTAGTCTTCCCAGAGCATGCGCACCTGAATCAGTTCGTGTTTAAAGCCGAGGGTGTCATAAAGCTTGAGGCTGGCGGCATTGTCTGACACGATTTGAATTTCCACCGAGTGGGTGCCCTGGGCGCGCAGCCAGTTAATGGCGAGGCGCGAGAGTTCGCGCCCCACGCCAAAACGGCGCGCTTCCGGCACGACCCACATATCGCTCAACTGGCCGACCAGCACCCCGCCCCAGTGTTCCGGCACGCGCCGGACACGCGAGAGCATAAAGCCCGCCACCTGCCCATCCATTTCGGCGACATGCACCTGGCTGAATTTGCCGAGGGTGCGGAGGTACGAATCCATCCACGCCTGGCCGGGGTCGGGCGGTTCCGGCAGGCGGACGTTGAGGGTGCGCAGGTAGGCATCCAGCTCAGCGTACATCGTGCGGATGATGGGGTAATCGGCTTCGCGAATGGTACGGTAGAGGACTTCGGTCATGGCAGGGCCTCGCGGACGGCGGCAGGCCAGCGGGCAGGGTCAAAGCCGTGCTGGGCGAGGAAGGCATAGGCGACGCGCTCCAACCCAAAGGCGGTGCAGCCGGTGTGGATTGGTTTGCCGTCCGGCAAGGTGATATCCAGATGACGGCCAAAAAAATCCTGATGATAGTTGTAGGAGCCGATGGCCAGGGTGCTGTCCTTGAAGGGCAGACGCGCCCGGATTTCATACTTGAGCTGAAAGGCATTCTGGAAGGCGGCCTGCTTGCGAAACTCGCCGACGAAGAAGGGGTCATTGGCGGTTTCGACCTGATAGGCCAGCCCGAGTTCTTCAAAGATGGTCTGCATGAAGAGGCGCGACTGTTCGCGCTTTTCCAGCACAAACTCTTTCGAACCCACGAAGATGACCTCGCGCATGGTGAAGTTCCACAGCCGTTCGAGCGAGGTCAGGTTGTTGGATTCGTAGCGGAAGCAGTTGCCGACGGCGGTGGCAATGAGCTGGCCGTTGGGCAGGGGGTGGTCGGCGAGCGAGAAATAGAGGTGGTAGCACACCGCGGGCGAGAGCAGGGCCTGAATCTGCGAGAAGAACTCGGCCGGGCTGTTGAGGCCGGCGCCTTCATATTTTGCCTTTTCGGCAAACTCGTTGATGATGTCCAGGTCTTCGCGCAAATGAGTGGCAAAGGTGAGCGAGTGCGGGAAGGCCTTGAAATAGTCCACCCGGCCCAGAAAACGGGCCGACATGAGAGTCGGGAAGCGGTAGGGCTGGGCCTCAAAGTGGGCGGCCAGTTGCAGAAAGCGGCCTTCAAAGTACTCTATCAGGCGGCTCATCAGTGGGCCGAAAGTGAAGATGCCGGTGCTTTCTTCGTAGACCTCGCGGCGGGCGAGCAGCTCGGCTAACGGATCGGCGTCATAGGATACGGGCCGGGCGAGGTGGTCTTCCAGGATTTCGACGCGCGGGGCGATGCTGCCCTGGGCCATTTCCTGGACCACGCGCTGGACTTTGGCTTCGATTTCGGCGGCGTTCCCGGCGGCGCGCAACGTAAGGGTGATACGGTCGCCGCTTTCGGCGACCTGGGCGGCGGCAATCGCCTCATCCACATAAGCCAGCTTGGACTGTATCTGCCCGACCAGATGAGGCGGGATGGTAACAACCGGCGTGACTTCCAGGGTGCTTGTTTCAGACATGGCCATTTTGCGCCAGATGCTCACAGATGGCAGCCACGCTGGTGAGGGCGGTGATGGTATCGGCGTTGATTTCCACGCCCAGTTGGGCTTCCAGACTGACCATCACCTCCATGTGACCCATCGAATCCCATTGCGGCAAATCGCCAAATTGCAATTCGGGGGTGATGTCCGTCGCGGCCACTTTAAGGGCAGCCGCCAGCACCGGCTGGACTTTGGCAAACAGGGTGGGGTCGAGGACTTCCAAGAGACTCTCCAAATTTGTAGGGCTGATTGTTTATAACAGAAAATCACCGTCGTTGGCAACGCCATCCACTATCGCACGGATGGCGGGGTTGTTTTCGGGCCGCAGGGCGGCCAGCCCAAAATTTTTAAGGCTGACGTAACCGGGGCGCGGGTGGGTGGTGAGGAAATCGGCAAAGGGCAGGCCGGTTTTAAACAACTGGTAATACAGGAAGCGGCGGGCCTGGCGTTTGAACTCCGGCGGGATGGAGATGCTTTCGGCGGCAAGGAATTCTTCCGCCTGCTGACGGTAGGCGGCAGCGCTGGGCGGGAAGAACACGGTGGGGTAGCGGGTGTAGCGGGCCTGCCCGGCGCACAGTACCGGCCGGTCCAGCAGGGTGCCCTCCAGACCAATGCTGGAGTTGTACACCATCATGAACTTGGCGCGCTCTATCAGGGCATAGGAGCTGATGTATTCCTGCGAATCGATGAAAACCACATTCTGCCGTTCAGTCAATCGGTGGCGCTGCACCCAGCCGCGCACACTTTCACGCGCCTGCTTCTGGGTGCCGGGGCGCATTTCGTCCGGGTGGGCGCGCAATACAAACAGCGTTTCGGGGTGGGTGTCAATCAAACTGCGTACATCGTCCAGCCAGTCAAACATGCTGTCATAGAGCACGTTGGCGTGCGGCTGGCTGGTATCAAAAATCACGTTGGTAAAAACCGGTACGAGTTGTTTAAAGCGGGCGGCTTTTTCCAGAAATTTGGCATCCAGGTCGTGCATTTCAGGCCAGAAGGTGATGCCGGCCATGGTGAATTCGCCCTGAAAACGCTGGGTGAGCAGGGCATCCAGCCGGGCGGCTTCGGCTTCGTCCAGCTCAAAATCGGCGGGGATGTCAATCGGGTACGAAGTGGCCTCGCCGGTAGTGAAAAAGGCCGACATGGGCTGGAAAGCGACTTCCTGGGTGATGGTGCGGATGCCGCGCTGGCGTGCCAGGCGGGCGGCGACGGCTTCGGGGAACATCATGCCGTTGAAGACAATCACGACATCCGGCCGAACTTCATCGAGGAAGGCGGTGAATTCGCGGGCGACATTCCAGGCCGAGAGGATGTACTGGCGGTACAGGAAGCGGGTGGATTCATCATCGGCGAGGGTGTGCAGGCGCAGGCGCCAGCGCAGGCCGGGCAGCACGATTTCGCCCAGCGGCAGGCCGCCATATTCGAAGGTCAGCAAATCTTCCAGCGTTAAGGAACGCAGGACCGCGGCCAGGTCGGCCTGCTGGCGGTAGCCAAACCCGTGCACCTCGCCGCCGGCATACAGGCGTTTGGATTGAGCGATACAGGCCTTGCAGGGCGGTTCCTTAAGCGGGTTGTCAATATCGGCACCCAACATGCAGCGGCTCATACCCGCCTCGCACACAAAGTGCACCACCCGCAACCCGGCCAGGCGCAAGCCCCAGCCCGCCAGCAACTGGAAGGCGGCATTCAGGCTGATGTTCTGGATGCGAGTGGAAGCGTTGAACATGGCGACTGTTTTGGCGCCCGGCGTGGGGACGCTGGCCGCGACCTGGCGCGCCAACTGCCACAAGCGGTAACGATTGCGAAGCGTAGCAAGCTGGGCGGGAATACGGTGCGGCATGCGGGTCTGGGGTTTTCAGGCGAGGGGGTTAGCTGCGGGCGGCCTCAAAATAGGCCTGGCTCAAGCGGTTGAGGGCAATCAGGAAACCCTCGCCGCCGCGCTGGTGGCCACGCCAGATTTCCGGGATCATGCTGCCGTGATAGCCCTTGAAGGCGCGGAAGAAGCGCACCCAGTCTATCGTGCCTTCATCAATTTGCAGGCCTTCACCATCCAGCCCGGAAGCATCCGAGAGGTGCAGGTGGGCGATGTAGGGCAGCAGCGCTTCGGCCTGCTCGTAGAAATCCACATGCGCCCAGTTGCAATAAAGCTTGTGATGGCTGGTGTCGTAGCACATTTTGAGGCCGCGCGGCTTGAGGAAGTCAATAATCTCGTAGGCATCCATGAAGGCATTGGTGAGCCACTGGCCGCCAAAATACCAGGGGTGGGCGGGCAGATTCTCCAGCAGCAGTTCCACGCCGGCATAATCCAGCGCATCCACCGATTTGCCGAGATTGGCGTAGAGGGCGGCCTTGTCTTCCAGCGGATGGTCGAGGCTGGCGGCGCCCGGATGGACGACGACCTTGGGCAGCCCCTTGAAGAAGGGCGCCATCTGGCGGGTGACATCAATGGCTTTTTGCAGGAGTTCTATCGAAGACAGGCGCAGGCGTTCATCCGGCGTACACAGGTCTACGAGGTTGTGGCCCCAGAACTCGGGGGCGTGCACCACCAGGCCAAGGTCCTGCTGGCCGCCGGTGTATTCTTCATCCAGGTCGCGGTCGGTGAAGTGGAATTCCAGAATTTTGGGCTGGAAGGGGAGCATGGCCTCCACATCGGCGTGGCGCACCACGAAGCCCCACTCCATCGGCAGGGTGTGCTCGACATCCAGCGTGATGAGTTCGCCGATATCGACCGGCAGGAACATGCCATCCGCCTCAATGGCGCGCTGGACGGTGTGGCCGATGAGGGCGTCATACAACTGGGGGCTCAAGCCCTGCCCGGGCCCTTTGACTGCAACCATCTCGGCGGTGATGGTTTCGCCGGGCTGGATGTCGCGGGCGGCGACCAAACTCTTGGCGAGGACTTCGCGGTTGAGGATTTCGCCGCGCGACATAAATTTTTCTTCGCCGGTGCCGAGGGCGGTTTCGACCTGGCGGATGTCGCGCACCATTTTCTTGAAGCCGCCCGGCTCGAGGCTGGCGGCGTGGTCGGGGCCTTCCATGGTGCGGTCCAGGGTGATGTGGCGTTCAATGATGTGGGCGCCGACGGCGGCGGCCACGGTGCTGATGGCAATGCCGCGCTCGTGACCGGAGTAGCCGACGGGTACATCAAATTTCGCCAACTGCTGCATGAAGCGCAGGTTGATGTCTTCAAAGGCGGCCGGGTAGGCGCTGTTGCAGTGCAGCAGGGCGAACTGGGCGCGGCGCTGCTTGAGGAAAGCGACGGTGGTTTCGACTTCTTCCATGCGGCTCATGCCAGTGGAGAGAATCATCGGCAGGCCCTTCCGGGCGAGATGGTCGAGCAGGGGCAAATTAATCATATCGGCCGAGGCGACCTTGAAGGCGGGTACGCCCAGGTCAGCCAGAAAATCGGCGCTGTCGGTGTCAAAGGGCGTGCACATGAAGGTAACGCCCCTTTTGGCGCAGTACTCATGCAGGCGCACAAAATCTTCGTCTGAAAGTTCGACCTTTTGCAGAATCGGCAGCAGGAAAGCGAGATTTTTCTCGCCCGCATTTACATTGTCAAGGTATTTTTTGGGGTAGAGCTTTTCGAGATTGCGCTTCTGGAACTTGACGGCATCCACGCCGGCATCCACAGCGGCATCAATGAGCTGAAACGCCAGTTCCGGGATGCCGTTATGGTTGACGCCGATTTCAGCGATGATGTAGGCCGGGTGGCCGTCGCCGATGAGGCGGTCTCCGATTTTAATTTCAGGCATACAGGTCTTCCTTAAAGCAGTGATGTGCCGCTCACCAGCCGGCGGGCCGGGGGCTCGCGGCGGCTGAAGAGCTATTGTACCCGCGTCGCGTTCAGGCTTTGGCGACGCGATAGCCGAGGTCGGCCTCGGTGACCACGCCCTCGGTGAACAGGCGCTCGGCGCGCTGCCAGTCATCGGGGGAGTCAATGTCCACCCAGTCGCCGGGGTCAATCACCAGGGGCAGGATTTGGTCGCCAGTCATGGAGTTTTTCTGGACGATGGTGCGCGCCCAGACGGCATCCACATAGCCGGTCTGCCAGTACACATCCGGCAGGGCCTGGCGGGGCTGATTGTAGGGTTCAGCAAAGCCGGTATCCTTCATCAGCGGTTGCAGGCGGCCGGCTGAGTCAATCGTCCACATCTTGAAGGGATTCTGGAAGGGGACGATGACGGTGCGGCAGCAATCGGCTTCCGGGCGGGCGATGAGGGCCTGGACGGCCTGCTCAATGTGCCACAGCCGCCGGAAGGGCGAGGTGGGGCGCAACTGGACGACGATATCCGGGGTGTAGGTTTCGTGTTCGGCCAGCCAGTGGAGGGCATGCTGGAACACGGGCAGGTCGGTGGTATTGTCCTGCGAGTGTTCAGCCGGGCGCAGAAAGGGCGTTTCGGCGCCGTACTCACGGGCGACGGCGGCGATTTCTTCGTCATCGGTGGAGACGATGACACGCGTAACGGTTTGGGCAGCGCGCGCGGCGGCGATGCTCCAGGCAATCAGCGGGTGGCCGGCAAACGGCAGG